>NZ_JBSHCV010000004.1:177345-320142 GCF_053615975.1 Dietzia sp. NPDC055877
CGAGACATTGCATAGGCGGCGTGGGTCTAGGGCGAGGTCTGGGGTAAGGGCCGTGGCTGGGGCCGAGCCGGGCGGAGGTCCGGCCCGGCCCGTGTACTGCTGCCGACTCACCCGATCGTCAGATACGCGTCCCCGGCGGGCCTGGGCACACGGGGCGTCACCGGCTCGGCCGGCACCCCCACGGCAACGGCGCCGAGCGGCCGCCACGACTCCGGGACGGCCAACTCGCGGCGGGTGGTGTCGGCGGCGAAGATCGTCGACCCGATCCAGCACGAGCCCAGACCGCGGGCGGCCAGCGCCACCAGCAGCGACTGCACCGCGGCGCCGCCGGCCACGGTGAACATCGTCTCCTCGCAGGCGTTGCGGCGCTCGTCGGGGTAGTCGTGCGCGCCGGCGGCGTCGTCGACGAACGGCACGATCAGCTCGGGACAGGTGCGCAGGAGGTCGCCGCGCCCCAGCCGGCGGACGAGCACCTCGCCGGTGTGCCCCTCGGCCCGCAGATCGCGCTCCCAGTCCTCGCGCAGCGCGTCGAGCAGCCGCGTGCGCGCCTGCCCGGTCACGCGCACGAACCGGATCGGCGTGCTGTGGTGCGGCGCCGGCGCGGTCAGCGCGTCCCTCACGGCCTCGGCGAGCAACTCGGCGTCGACGGGCTCGTCGGCGAAACTGCGGACCGAGCGGCGCGCGGGAACGGCCTCTCGCCGCCCCTGCGCGAGCGCCTCGGTGGTGCCCAGCCGGAACAGGTCGAACTCGCCGTCACGCACGAGGTCCCGCGCCCGCCGGGGGATGTCGACGTCGTCGTCGTCGTGGGGTCCGGCGCCGCTCCCGGCCGCACCGCCGCCGACCGCCCCGCTCCCGACCGCACCATTCCCGCCCACATCGGCACCGTCGGCACCACGCGCGGCGCCGGCGCCCTCGTCGTCGAGCATGAGGTGCGCAAGGCCGCGCACCACGGCGACCGGCCGCCCGCCCAACTTGCCCTTGACCAGGTCGGCGGCCGCCGCGACCTCGTCGGCCACGGCCACGTCGGTCACCAGCAGTTCGTTGCCCTGGCGGTCCACGGCGCCGTCGTAGCCCACCGACACCCGCATCCCCGCCGCGCCGATCGCCAGGTCGATCTGGCCGGTACGCCACGCGCGACCCATGGTGTCGGTGACGATCACCGCCACGCGCGCGCCGGTGAGGCGGCGCAGGTCCGCGGCGAGTGCGCGGGCGGAGGCGTCGGGGTCCTCGGGCAGGAGCGCCAGTTCACCGGCCTCGACGTTGGAGCCGTCGACGCCCGCGGCGGCCTGCACGATCCCCAGCTTGTTCTCGGTGATGAGCGTGCGGTTGACGCGGGCCACCACGCGCACGGACTCGTCCTCCACGAGGCGCCGCCGGAGGGCGTCGCGCTCAGCCGGGTCGGTGGGGGCGGCCACGATCCGCCCCTCGGTCTTGGACAGGACCTTGGAGGTCAGGACCACCACGTCGCCGTCGGTCAGTCCGTGCGGGTCCGCGGTGAGGGACTCGGCGAGGATCCGCGCGAGGTCGTCGCCGGGGCGGAACTCGGGCAGCCCGTCCGGGGCCCACATCGTGACGTCGGAGGGCGCGGCGTGCTCCGCCGTCCAGCGTCGGATCTCGGGGATCGCGTCGTCGGTCACCGTGCGGCCCGCCCGGGCACCTCGAGGCCGGCCAGGCGGATCGCGGCGGCGAGCATCTCGGCGGTGGCCTCGGGGTCCGTCATGAGGAGCGGTGCCTCGGTGACGGGGACGCCGTCGACGTCCACGACCCCGGTGTCCGCACCCTCGGGGCCGTCGCCGGGGGCGACCAGCCAGCCGTCGAGGAGGCCCGTGCCCGCGCGCGCGCCGAAGTGGCGGGCCACGGCCAGGGCATCGGTCTCCACGCCGATCGCGGTCAGACACGCGTCGCCCATGCCGCGCAGGACCGCACCGCCGATCACGGGGCTCACGCCGACGACCGGGGCCGAGGTGGCGCGCAGCGCGGCGCGGATCCCGGGGACCGCGAGGATCGCGCCGACGGAGACCACGGGGTTGGAGGGGGCGACGACGACGAGGTCCGCGCTCTCGATCGCCTCCAGCGTCTCCGGGGTGGGGCGGGCCTTGTCGGCTCCGATGTGGACGAAGCCGGACGCGGGCAGCTGCGCCCTGTGCTTGACCCACCACTCCTGGAAGTGGATCGCGCGCGGGCCGGCGGCCGGGGCGGCCCCGTCGGTCGAGTCATGCGCGGGCGTGGATCCCGCTCCGGCTTCCTCCGGGCCGTCGGTGACCACGACGTGCGTCTCGCAGCGCTCGTCCGACACGGGCAGGAGGGCGACCCCGGGGGACCAGCGTGTGCACAGGGCCTCGGTCACGTCGGTGAGCCGGTAGCCGGCGCCGAGCATCTGGGTGCGGACGAGGTGCGTGGCCAGGTCCTTGTCGCCGAGGCCGAACCAGTCCGGCTGCACACCGTAGGCGGCGAGCTCGTCGCGGCAGTTCCATGTCTCGCCGGCGTGGCCCCAGCCGCGCTCGGTGTCGATCCCGCCGCCGAGGGTGTACATGCAGGTGTCGAGGTCCGGGCAGATACGGACGCCGTGCATCCACGCGTCGTCCCCGACGTTCACCACCGCGTCGATCCGGTGCGGGGAGTCCGTACGCGCGGCCACCTCGTCCAGTCCGAGAAGTCGGCGGGCGCCGAGCAGGAAACGGGCGCCACCGACGCCACCGGCCAGAACACAGATCCTCACAGCGCCCAAGGGTAGTGACCCGGCCCGACGGGGTGGTCGGCGCCGTGGGGGACGTGAGGTGCCGGGGCGGGCCGGCACGGCGAACCCGGTCCGAGAATCCATCGAATCGGATGCCGGAAGTGTCCCACGCCACACTTTTGACGGCGTGTCAGGGGGGACCGGGGGATGTGAGAAATGCTAGGTATCTCGGATTTCGCTTGACCCGGGCGGCTTGCATGTGTGTAATCACAGGTGTGTCATTCCCTGGTGGGTGACCCGAAGAACGCTCCGTTCGCGTCAGAGCGAATATTCAAACACCCAAGCAGTTCACCATGCGTATGCAGCTCACAACGAAGGGATGACCGTGGATCGACAGGCACGCACCGTGGCAGGACCCGACCTGGCCCTGGTCGACCTCGGCGTCCCCGGCCTGTTCGCTGAGGACGAGGAGGAGAGCTGGCAGGACCGCGCTCTCTGCGCCCAGACGGATCCCGAGGCGTTCTTCCCCGAGAAGGGCGGCTCCACCCGGGAGGCCAAGAAGATCTGCACCGGCTGCGAGGTCAAGGCGGAATGCCTCGAGTACGCGCTGGCCAACGACGAGCGATTCGGCATCTGGGGCGGCCTGTCCGAGCGCGAGCGGCGCCGGATCAAGCGCGAAGCCGTGATGTGATCCGCGTCGGCGAGTCCTCGCCGACCGGCGGCGTCGCAGCCGCCTGTTCCTGACCGTCCCGCGGGGCGGTCACCATTCATTTCGGCCCGGCCCTCCGACGATCGGCCACGGGCAGCCCGGCGCCTGCCCTAGGTGCGGTCGGGGCCGGCCTCGACCTCGTCGGGCGAGATCTCCAGATGCTGCGAGACCAGCTCGACGAGGACCGAGTACACGAGGTCGCGCAGGTCGTCGCCGTCAGGCGCGCGCCGGGTGAGTGGCTTCCGGAACAACACGAGTCGGGCGCGGGTCGGCTGCCCGCTGCGGTCCACCCCCGCGGGGACCAGACGGGCGAGGGGGACGTCGCCGTCCGCCACGACCTCCTCGGGCCATGTCTCCCCGGGGCGCAGTCGCATACGGGGCACCATGTCCACGGCCAGGTCGAGGTGAACCAGCTGGCTGTGCCAGTGCTGGTCGATCTCGGCGAAGGCCTCGAGGGCCGCCGCGTCGAACTCGGCCGAGCGGCTGCGCCACCGCGGGACCTCCGGCGGCAGGATGGGGCCACGGGGGCCGTGGCCGCGACGCTCGGCCCGGCGGGAGGTCACCACGCGGGGGCCGCTACGCCCCGGGTCGCCGGGGAAGTCCCGGACCGAGATCCGGCTGCCCGCGGCCACGTCGGTCTGGCCGGCGCCGGGGATGGCGGTCCCGGTCGGCGGCCGTCCGGGAATATGGGCGCTGGGAGTCATGGCGCGAGGATAGCGCCGTCCGCTCCCTGTCGGCCGGAGCGGACCGTGTGGATCGCCTCGGCGTGTCGGGCGGGTCGGGGGGTGCGTCGGCGTTCGTCGGGGCTACGCTGGGATCTCGTGAGTGAGAACCGTCGTTGCTGCCGCCCGGGATGTCCGAATCGTGCGGTCGCCACGCTCACCTACGTCTACGCGGACTCCACCGCGGTGGTCGGACCGCTGCCCGCGGTGGAGGAGCCACACGCGTGGGACCTGTGCGCCGCCCACGCCCTGCGCATCACCGCGCCTCGTGGTTGGGACCTGGTCCGGCACCCTGACATCGACACCTCCGCCGAGGACTCGGATCTCACGGCTCTCCTCGACGCCGTCACCGGCGGACCCGTCGGTGGTCGTCGCACCGGGGCCGCGCTCGTCGACGCCGAGCGCCTGCGGCGGTTGGGGGTGTCCGAGCCGGGCCCGCTGTTCCCGGACGACGCACCCGAGTTCCCGACCGGACGTCCTCACCTGCGCGTGGTTCCGGACGCCCCGGAGTCCGCGGGGAGTGCGGCGGGTGGGCCCGGCGACGACCCCGGGGAGCCGGGGCCGGGGATCGGTTGATCCCCGCCCGCGAGGCGGATCCGTCGGCGGATGCGCACGGGTAGTGTCGCGGGTGACATTCACCCGCCTCATCCCTGGAGCAGCACGTGGCACGCAGCGCCGAGTCCGTCCGAGCAGTCATCAAGGCCTACGACGTCCGTGGGATCGTCGGTGAGCAGATCGACGAGGATTTCGTCCGCGAGGTAGGCGGCTCCTTCGCGCGCCTCATGCGCTCGGAGGGGGCCGGCGCCGTCGTCGTCGGTCATGACATGCGGGACTCGTCCCCGTCGCTGTCGGCCGCATTCGCCGAGGGCGTCACCGCCCAGGGCCTGGACGTGGTGGTCATCGGTCTCGCCTCCACCGACCAGCTCTACTACGCCTCGGGACTGCTCGACTGCCCCGGCGCAATGTTCACCGCCAGCCACAATCCCGCCCGGTACAACGGCATCAAGCTGTGCCGCGCGGGCGCCAAGCCGGTGGGCCAGCAGTCCGGGTTGCAGGTCATCTCCGAGGAGGTGACAAGCGGCGTCCCCGCTTTCGAGCGAGCGGCCGGCACCGTGTCCGAGCGCGATGTCCTCGACGGGTACGGGGAGTACCTGCGCGGGCTGGTCGACCTCTCGGACATCCGGCCGCTCAAGGTGGCCGTGGACGCGGGTAACGGCATGGGCGGGCACACCGTCCCCGCCGTCCTGGGCGGGCTCCCGCTGGAGATCGTGCCCCTGTACTTCGAGCTCGACGGTAACTTCCCCAACCACGAGGCCAACCCGCTCGAGCCGGCCAACCTCGTGGACCTGCAGGCCCTGGTCCGCGAGAGCGGCGCCGACATCGGGCTGGCGTTCGACGGGGACGCGGACCGGTGCTTCGTCGTGGACGAGCGCGGTGAGCCCGTCGCCCCGTCGGCCATCACCGCCCTCGTCGCGGAGCGGGAGCTGGCCAAGGATCCCGGCGCCACGATCATCTACAACCTCATCACCTCCCACGCGGTGCCCGAACTGGTCGAGCGGCAGGGTGGCGTCGCAGTCCGTACGAGGGTGGGCCACAGCTTCATCAAGGCACAGATGGCCGACACCGGCGCGGTGTTCGGAGGCGAGCACTCGGCGCACTACTACTTCCGTGACTTCTGGGGCGCCGACTCCGGGATGTTGGCGGCGATGCACGTCCTTGCCGCGCTCGGCGGGCAGGACGGCACGCTCTCCGACCTCATGGCCGAGTACACGACCTATGCCGCCTCGGGCGAGATCAACTCGACCCTGAACTCCGCCGAGGCACAGGCCGAGCGGATGGAGGCCGTCGTGGCGACGTTCACCGACCGGGCCGTGTCCATCGACCGGCTCGACGGCGTGACCGTCGATCTGGGGGAGGGCACCTGGTTCAACCTGCGTGCCTCCAACACCGAGCCTCTCCTGCGACTCAACGCCGAGGCGCCGACCAGCGAGGGTGTCGGCGCGATCGTCGACGAGGTCCTCGCGATCGTCCGTGCCTGACCTGTCGAGCGATACCGGATCCGGCCGGATCGATCTCGACGACGCCGAAGCGCTCCGCGCGGCGGACGCGACCGGGGCACTTCTGCACGCCTCGATGGGGGGCGCGCAGGTCCGGACCGTCGCGACCGCGGTGGCGGCAGGGCTTCTCGACGAGCTCGACGGCGTGCGGCCCAGGGCGATGGTCTGGGTCGGTGGCCGGTCCGCGCGCGCCCGTCAGGCGGCCGACCTGGTCGTCGCGCTGACCGAGGCCGTGGGCGGCTCTGCCGTCCCGCCGCTCGTGGTGGCGCACAGCTTGCCCGCCTGGGTGGGTGCGCTCGACGTGGTCCTGGTCTCCGGCGATGACGCGGGGGATCCGGGGCTCGCCGCCGCGATCGACACCGCGGCCGGTCGTGGCGCCGCCGTGGTGGTGGACGTGCCCCGGGAGGGGCCGGTCGCGGAGTCCGGCCGGGGGCAGGCCATGTGGCTCGAGCCCCTGCCGTACCTGCCCCCGCATCGCGGGGTCCTGCGCCATGTCGCCGCCGGCATGGCGGTGCTGACCGCACTGGGCGCCCGGGGCCTGGATGTCACCGCCGCCGCCGACGCGATCGACGTCGAGCTCGAGAGTCTCGGCCCCGAACTCTCGACCCCGGTCAACCCGGCGAAGCTTCTCGCCACCACGGTCGCGGGACGGGACCCACTGGTGTGGGTCCACGCCGACGCGGTCTCGGAGGCCGTGTGCGCCCGCGCGGTCGCGGCGTTCTGCGACGCCGGCCGGGTCACCGCGTCGACCTCCGTCGCCGATGCGGTGCGAGCGCAGGCCGAGCGGGCCCAGGGCCGCCCGCCGGCGGATCCGCTGGCCAGCCTTTTCCACGACGACGAGCTGGACGGGCCGCGGGGTGACCTACCGGCGCGTCACCTCGGTATGGTGTTGAGCGCGGACGAGGACCTCGTCCGGCTGGCCGCGGGCCCGCTCGCGGATGTCGAGTGGATCACCGACCGTGGTCAGGACACGGTCGGCGATGCTCCGACCCCGTTGAGCGGAAAGGTGGCCGCGTTCATGGCCCGGACCGAACTGTCGGCCGCATATCTCCTGGTCGGGGGGCTGTAGGCCAGTGGTGGCACTCAGCCCGGTGGTCCAGGCATACGCCTGGGGCTCCCGGACCGCTCTCCCCGAGCTGTGCGGGACGGCCTCCCCGGCCCCGCACCCCGTCGCCGAGCACTGGTTCGGGGCCCACGACTCGGGCTCCTCGCTCTGCGCCGACGGACGCGGTCTCGACGCCAGGATCGCCGCCGATCCGCGGGGCGAACTGGGGGACAGGGTCGTCGACGAGTACGGCGGGGGGCTGCCGTTCCTCGTCAAGCTGCTCTCCGCCGAGCAGGCCTTGTCTCTGCAGGCGCACCCGTCGCCGGAGCGGGCACGTGAGGGTTATGCGGCCGAGGACGCACGCGGGATCGCCCTGGACGCGAACAACCGCAACTACCGGGACGTCAACCACAAGCCCGAGATCCTGGTCGCGCTGACCGAGTTCCACGCCCTCGTCGGCTTCCGGCCCGTCGAGCGCACGATCGCCCTGTTCGACGCCCTGGACGTGGCTCTGCTCCGCCCCTATCGGGACATGCTGGCGGGTCAGCCGGATGCGGAGGGGCTGCGCGCTGTGTTCACGACCTTCGTGACTATGCCGCACCCGGCCCTCGCCGATGTCGTGTCGGACCTGGTCGGATGCGCTGTCGGCTATCTGTCCGCCCACGGGGTCGACGGTCCCTGGTCGCCCGTGGCCGCCACGGTCACCGAGCTCGCGGAGCGCTACCCCAGCGATCCCGGCGTGTTGGCGGCGATGCTGCTCAACCGGGTCAGCCTGCATCCCGGCGAGGCCGTCTACCTGGGCCCCGGCCAGCTTCACGCCTATCTGAACGGCGTCGGCGTGGAGGTCATGGCCAACTCGGATAACGTCCTGCGTGGTGGCCTGACGCCCAAGCACGTGGACGTCCCCGAGCTCATGCGGGTGCTCGAGTTCACCCCGCTGCCCGACCCCACGGTGCAGCCGACGCCCGTGGACCGCGGCATCCCCGGCGAGGTCGACTACCCCACGCCGGAACCCGATTTCGCCCTGTCGCGTATCGACCTTCCCGCCGGAACCGAGTCGGTGTGGTGGCGGCCCGAAGGGCCTGAGGTGCTGTTGTGCACCTCCGGATCCGTCCGGGTCCACGACGGTGACTCGACCGAGATCCTCGGCGCCGGGGGCGCCTGCTGGGTGCCGGCGTCGGCGAACACCGTCACGCTGTCCGGTGCGGAGGGGGCCACGGTGTTCCGGACCCGCGTCGGGGACCGGTGACCGGACCACCGGCGCGGGAGGACTCCCGCTAGTGTGGTGCGGAAGTCTTCACAGAGATCGACAAGGAGCTGGTCGCACACATGTCCGCTGATCTGCAGGTGCAGTCCGTCAACGGTATCGAGTTCAAGGTGGCGGATCTCTCGCTCGCGGAGGCGGGCCGCAAGCAGATCCGTCTCGCGGAGCACGAGATGCCGGGTCTGATGGCGCTGCGCGAGGAGTACGCGACCGAGCAGCCGCTGGCCGGCGCCCGGATCGCCGGATCGATCCACATGACCGTCCAGACCGCGGTCCTCATCGAGACCCTCACCGCGCTCGGTGCCGAGGTGCGGTGGGCGTCCTGCAACATCTTCTCCACCCAGGACGAGGCCGCCGCCGCCGTCGTGGTGGGCCCGGAGGGCTCCCCCGAGGCGCCGGCCGGTGTGCCGGTCTTCGCCTGGAAGGGCGAGACGCTGGAGGAGTACTGGTGGTGCACCGAGCAGATCATGACCTGGCCGGGCGAGACCCCCAACATGATCCTCGACGACGGTGGCGACGCCACGATGCTCGTCATCAAGGGCACCGAGTTCGAGGCCGCCGGCGCCGTGCCGTCGGATGACGAGGCGTGGTCCGCGGAGGAGAAGGTCTTCCACGCGCTGCTGCGCGAGTCGGTCCCGGCGCACCCGGGCAAGTTCACGGCGATCGCCGAGTCGGTCCAGGGCGTGACCGAGGAGACCACCACCGGCGTGCACCGTCTGTACCACTTCCACAACGAGGGTGTGCTGCCGTTCCCGGCGATGAACGTCAACGACGCCGTCACCAAGAGCAAGTTCGACAACAAGTACGGCACCCGCCACTCGCTGCTCGACGGGATCAACCGCGGCACCGACGCCCTGATCGGCGGCAAGAAGGCCCTGGTCTGTGGCTACGGTGACGTGGGCAAGGGCTGCGCCGAGGCGCTCGCCGGCCAGGGCGCGCGCGTCCAGGTCACCGAGGTCGACCCGATCAACGCCCTGCAGGCGCTCATGGACGGCTTCGACGTGGTCACCGTCGATCAGGCGATCGCCGACGCCGACATCGTCATCACCGCCACCGGCAACAAGGACATCATCACCTTCGAGCACATGAAGGCGATGAAGAACAAGGCCATCCTCGGCAACATCGGCCACTTCGACAACGAGATCGACATGGCCGGCCTCGAGTCCGCCGCCGACGTCACCCGGATCAACATCAAGCCGCAGGTCGACGAGTTCGTCTTCGAGGAGGACGGCCGTTCGATCATCGTGCTGTCCGAGGGGCGCCTGCTCAATCTCGGCAATGCCACCGGACACCCGTCGTTCGTGATGTCCAACAGCTTCTCCGATCAGGTCATCGCCCAGATCGAGCTGTTCACCAAGGCCGATCAGTACCCGGTCGGCGTGCACCTGCTGCCCAAGATCCTCGACGAGAAGGTCGCCCGGCTGCACGTCGAGGCGCTCGGCGGCACGATCACGCGCCTCGCCAAGGATCAGGCCGAGTACATCGGCGTGGACGTCGAGGGCCCGTACAAGCCCGAGCACTACCGCTACTGATCGACCGGATTCCGGACCGGGGGGCAAGGGCAGTGAACGGCAGGCTCGCCGTGATCGAAGGGCTGGACGGTGCGGGGAAGAACACCCTGACCACCGCGCTCGCCGAGGAGCTGACCGGCCGCGGACTCACGGTCGGCCGCCTGGCCTTCCCCCGCTACGGGACCCTGCATGCCGACCTGGCCGCCGATGCACTGCACGGAGGCCAGGCCGGCACCGCGGACTCCCCGCACGCGATGGCGCTGTTGTTCGCGATGGACCGCCACGCCGCGTCGGGGGAGTTGTCCGCCCTGGGCGAGGCCAACGATGTGGTCCTGCTGGACCGGTACGTGGCCTCCAACGCCGCCTACACCGCGGCCCGACTGGGCGCGGAGCGGGCCGATGAGGCCGTGGAATGGATCGGCGCGTTGGAGTTCGAGCGGCTCGGCCTGCCCGTCCCGGACCTCCAGATCCTGCTCGACACCCCGGTCGAGGTCGCCGCGGAACGGGCGGGCTCCCGCGAAGTGTCCGATCCGGGCCGCGCCCGCGATCGGTACGAACGCGACTCGACCCTCCAGGCCGACACGTCCCGGGCCTACCGGCGGCTCGCCGAGACCTCCTGGCGTTCGCCCTGGACGATCCTCGGGGCCGAGCCCGACGTACACGAGTTGGCCGACGTCGTCGTCGGACTCTAGATCCCCGCGGGTACTCCGGCGGCGCGAACACCGGCCGCCCCGGTCGGCAGTGGGCTCGTCTCGGAGGCCGAGCCGTGCCCACGTGGTGTCGGTCCGGGCGGGTAAGGTCTGTATGAGCAGGAACACGACCCGCGGAGCGTTCCGACGGTCGCGTGCGCCTGCCGCCCCGACACGATACGCCGACAACAAGTGGTGACAATGACCCCCAAGATCCTCGTCGTCGACGACGACGCCGCGCTGGCAGAGATGCTCACCATCGTCCTGCGGGGCGAGGGGTTCGAGACCGAGGTCGTCGGCGACGGCGTCCAGGCCAGTGAGACGTTCCGCGCTGCACAGCCCGACCTGGTGCTGCTGGACCTCATGTTGCCGGGCAAGAGCGGGATCGACGTGTGTCGGGAGATCCGCGCGGAGTCCCGCGTCCCGATCGTCATGCTCACCGCCAAGACCGACACGGTCGATGTGGTGCTGGGCCTGGAGTCCGGCGCTGACGACTACATAATGAAGCCGTTCAAGCCCAAGGAGCTGGTGGCCCGCATCCGGGCCCGGCTGCGGCGGGGCGAGGACGAGCCGAGCGAGGTACTGCACATCGGCGACGTGACGATCGACGTGCCCGCGCACACCGTCACCCGCGAGGGGACACCGATCCCGCTCACCCCGCTCGAGTTCGACCTGCTCGTGGAGCTTGCACGTAAGCCCCGACAGGTGTTCACGCGAGAGGTTCTCCTCGAGCACGTGTGGGGCTACCGCCACTCGGCGGACACCCGCCTGGTCAACGTCCACGTCCAGCGTCTGCGCGCGAAGATCGAGAAGGATCCGGAGAACCCCGAGGTGGTCCTCACGGTTCGTGGAGTCGGCTACAAGGCGGGCGCGGTCTCGTGACCGCCGCTCGCCCGGGCGACGCGGCGGCGTCCCCCGGGGACGAGCGCGACACCCGCGACCTGACGGACTCGTCGCCGACCCTCCGCGAGAGGCTGGCGGACCTGGACCCAGGGGCGCTGGGGCTGCGGATCGCGCGGCTCTGGCGGCGCTCACTGCAGTTGCGCGTCGTCACCTCGACCCTGGCGTTGTCGATGGGCGTGATCCTGACGATCGCGTTCATGCTCCAGAGCCAGATGACCGCGCAGTTGCTGTCGACCAAACTCGACGCGGCCGTCGAACAGGCGGGCCGTCTGCGGCTCACGGTGGAGGCGCAGATCGCGGCCACCGACGAGGGCACCAGCGAACAGTCCAGGCTCGACCAGGCCCGCAGCGCGCTCGGCGAGCGCGGCTTGGCCTCCGGCGGGGACTCGGTCCACGCCGGCACCTTCGACCCGATACTCGTGATCCCCGACCAGACCGGCCGGGGGCAGGTCGTCAGCCCTGCCGGGGCCCAGGTCCCGCCGGAACTGCAGTCCCTCGTCCAGCGGGGCCGGATCGCCTCCCAGTACGTCACCATGGACTTCCGTGGCGAGCAGGTGAAGGCGCTGATCATCGGCACGCCCACCGACTCGTCGATCCCGGGGCTCGAGCTGTATCTCGTCTATCCGTTGATCGCCGAGGAACAGACGCTCGGGATCATGCGCGGCATCGTCGCCACCGCGGGGCTCGCCATCATCGTGCTGTCCGCGGCGATCGCCTGGATGGTCGCCCGACAGGTCGTCCTGCCGGTGCGGCAGGCCGCCTCGATCGCCCAACGTTTCGCCAACGGGCACCTCAAGGAACGGATGGTGATCCGCGGCGAGGACGACGTTGCGCGGCTGGCGATGGCGTTCAACGACATGGCACAGAGCCTGTCCGACCAGATCACCCAACTCGAGGAGTTCGGTGACCTGCAGAAGCGGTTCACCTCCGACGTCTCCCACGAGCTGCGCACCCCGCTGACCACCGTCCGCATGGCCGCCAGCATCATCTCCGACTCGGCGGAACACCTCGACGCGCCCACCAAGCGAGCGGTCGAGTTGCTCGAGTCGGAGCTCGATCGCTTCGAGAGCCTGCTCACCGATCTGCTCGAGGTCTCCCGCCACGACGCCGGCATGGCCGAGCTGTCGGTGGCCGAGATGGACGTGCGTAACGCCGTCCAGGACTCGGTCGAGACCGTCGCCCACATCGCCGAGTCCGCGGGGGTCGAGGTCGAGGTCGACATGCCGGACGATCCCGTCATCGCCGAGGTCGACTCGCGACGCGTCGAGCGGATTCTGCGTAACCTCATCGCCAACGCCCTGGACCACTCCGAATCGAAACCGGTCAAGGTGACGATGCGGATGTCCGACGCCGCGCTGGCGGTCTCGGTCCGCGACCGGGGCGTGGGACTCAAGCCGGGGGAGGAGGCCTTGGTCTTCAACCGTTTCTGGCGGGCCGACCCCTCGCGGGTACGCCGCTCCGGCGGGACCGGTCTGGGCCTGGCCATCGCGCTCGAAGACGCCAAGCTCCACGGTGGCCGACTGGACTGCTGGGGCAGCCCGGGCGAGGGCTCCTGCTTCCGACTCACCATCCCCAGGCAGCACGGCGGAACCCTGACGTCCAGCCCGCTGCCGCTGACGCCGGAGGACGAGGCGCGACAGATCCGGTCCGATTCGCCCACCCCGCTCGACCGTGTCCCCGGGACCGCGGACGGTGAGGGATGACCAGGGCCCGGCTGCTGTCCCTCCTGGTGGCGCTCGTGAGTGCGACCGGGTTGGTGGCGACGGGCTGTGCGACGCTGCCGTCGTCGTCGTCGCCCCAGGTCATCGACACCTTCGCCCCCTCCTCGCCCGACCTGTCGGTCCCCACGCCGGTGCCGGATCAGGAGCCCGACCTGTTGGTCCGCGACTTCATCAAGGCGGCGGCCATCGCCGACCAGCGGCACGCCGCCGCCCGCCAGTTCCTCACGCCGGAGGCAGCGGAGCAGTGGGACGACTCTGCCGAGACGACCATCGTGCTGCGCGCCGATCTCAGCGCCGAAGGCGGCCGCTCCGCCGACCGCGCCGAGTACACCCTGCGCGGTGAGAAGGTCGGCACACTCGACCCGGGCGGGATCTTCCGCGACGACACGGGGCAGGTCGAGGTGACCATCGGGCTCACCCGCACCGACGGGCAGTGGCGCATCGACGAGCTCCCGCCCGGCGTGGTGATCGAACGCACCGAGTTCTTCTCCACCTATGCCCAGCGTGAACTGTTCTTCCTCTCCGGCTCCGCCGACTCCCTCGTCCCCGACCCGCGCTGGACCGCCGCCGACCGCACCGATCTGGGGTACTCGCTCGTCAATCTGCTGGCCACCGGGCCCCGGCCGGCGTTGGACGGGGCGGTGCTCTCGCGGGTCCCGGACTCGGTGTCCGTCCGTCCGACCGAGTCCGCCGACGATGAGGATCAGCCCGGCACGACCATCGATTTCACCGGCCTTCCCGTGCTTAGCAGCCAGGCCACCACCCAGTTCGCGGCCCAGGTGGTCTGGACCCTCGCCAGATCGGACGTTCCCGGGCCCTATCGGCTCGAACGCGACGGCGCCCCGCTCGACGAGCGCTACGCCGAAGGCTGGACGACCGAGGACGTCCGCGATTTCGACCCCTACCCACCCGTCGAGCCCATGCGCTACGCCCTCACCGCCGCCGACGGCCTGGTGCGACTCGACGCAGGCGGCGCCCGCCCGGCCGACGGGCCCTGGTCCGCGGTCCGCGGGGGGCGGAGCGCCGCCATGTCGTATGACGGTCGCACCGTGGCCGTGGTGGCCGGGGACGTGCAGGCCGGACCCCGCCGCCTCATGGTGGGCGCGCTCGACGCGCAGCCCGTCGAGGCGATCAGCGCCCGCACGGTGGCCGGCCCGACCTTCCACCCCATCGACGGACGGGTCTGGGCGCTGGTCGACGGCACCCGCCTGGTGCGGATCGGGGTCGGCGGAGACGATCCGTCGATCCAGGAGATGGACGCACGACCGATCCTGGACCTCGGGTCCGGGGTGTCGGACCTGCGGATCGACCGATCCGGTGCCCGGATGGCCGTGGTCGCCGACGGCAAGGTGTTCATCGGCGCACTGTCGGATGAGACCGGGCAGCCGCTCGCCGGCTCGTTCCGCCAGATCGGTCGGACTCTGGGCGAGACCGTGACGTCGGTGGCCTGGCGTGACCGGTCGACCGTCGTGGTGGGACGCGATACCGCGGAGGCGCCGGTCGTGACGATCTCGGTCGACGGGGCGATCACCGAGCCGCTCTCGCAGCGCAACATCTCCGGCCCGGTCACCGACGTGGCCGCCGCCGGCCGCGAAGTGTATGCGGTGGACCAGCGCTCGCTCCTGCGCCTGGACACCGCCGCCGAGACCAGTGATCGCTACTGGCGCGAGATCAACGGGCTCGCCGCGATCCGCGCCGAGCCGGTGGTCGCGGGCTGATCCGGTCGTGTCCGATCCCGGCCTTCCAGGGGAGCCCGCGCGCCCCGGACGGTCCCACTCCGACACCATCCGCCGCGGTGCGGGCGGCGGGCAGGGCCGTCGTGGCTTCTCCTGGGGCGCCGCCCTGGCGGACCTCGTCGTCCCCCTGGAATGCGGCGGCTGCGGCAGGCCGGGGGAGCGGTGGTGCGCCGGCTGCGCGGAGACCCTCGCGGGGCCGCTGCTGCGGATCCGTACCCGCGCCGATCTGACGGCACCGGCCTGGGCGCTGGCACGGCACACCGGGGCGGCCGCCCACGCGGTCTCCGCCTACAAGGACCGGGGCCGGGCGGACCTGGCGCGGACGTTCGGTGCGGCGCTGGCTGTCGGCATCGATCGCCTTCGTGCAGCCGGGGAGATCGCGGAGGCCGGGGAACGTCCGGTGGTGCTGGTCCCCGCACCGGCGTCCGCGCGGGCCCGCCGCCGGCGCGGGTTCGACCACATGCGTGTGGTGGCGGACGCGGTGGCCGCCGATCTCGTCGGTTCGGTCCCCCCGGACACGGTGGCGGTGGCGCCCCTCCTCGAGGTGCGGGGGCGGGTGCGTGACGCCTCCGGGCTCGGTGCGCAGGCGCGCACGGACAACCTCGCCGGCCGGATCAGGCGCCGTCCCGCCGACACGGCGCTCCGGGCCTCGCCCGGGGCGCCCGAGACCGTCGCCGCACTGCTGTCCACCCCGGCGACGATCCTCGTCGTGGACGACGTGGTGACGACCGGGGCGACCGCGGCGGCGTGCGCGGCGGCGTTGGCATCCGGGGGGCTGAAGGTGGCCGGGGTGCTCGCGCTGACGGCCGCCTGACACCTCCGGTGCGCGACTTCTGCGGGACCCGCGGCCGACCTCCAGATGACCGGGTAGGGTGGGTGTCGGACGCGGTTCACCAGCACGTTCACTGTTATTGGTGGTTGGTGGGCCACGTCCGAGAGTGTCCACTCAGCCATGTGGGTTGACCCTTCGGCCGGTATTCCGGGCGGTGTCCGGGAGCGGCCGGAGTGGTCCGCCGCAGGCCCGATGAGGAGGAGCTTCGATGGCGAAGACCCCCGCAGTCCTGCTTGACCCCGCCACCTTCGACGGTCCCACGACCGACGATCCCGGCACTCCGGACGCCCCGGTGACGATCAGGGGCCGGAATGTCGAGGTACCCGAACACTTCGGGGCCCGGATCAACGCGAAGCTCGCGAAGATCGAGAAGATCTCGCCGACGAACATCCAGCGTTTCGACGTGATCCTGTTGCACGAGAACAACCCGCGGTTGTCCAAGGTGAGTCAGCGCATCGAGATCACCGTCAAGGGCAAGAGCGGTGTCGCCCGTGCGGAGGCGGCCGAGGACACCTTCTACGGCGCTCTCGAGTCGGCGGTCGCCAAGCTCGAGCGCCAGATGCGTAAGGCGCGGACCCGGCGCAAGATCAGCCATCAGGGGCATCGCCGTCCGCAGTCGGTGGCCGAGGCGACCGCAGAGCTCGCCTCCGACGCGGCGCCGGCCGAGGTGCTCGACGAATACGCGGACGCGATCGAGCACGATGAGCAGCTACCCGGTCAGATCGTGCGCCGCAAGGAGCACGACAGCTCGCCGATGACCGTCGACGAGGCGTTGGAGAGGATGGAACTCGTGGGTCACGACTTCTACCTGTTCCGTGACTCCGAGTCCGGCCGCGCCACCGTCGTCTACCGGCGCCATGCGTTCGACTACGGTCTGATCACCCTGACCGAGTAAGAGGGCCGGCAACCCGCTGTCCGCACCGCACGGGGGCGGTCCGATCCGAAGGGACCGGACCGCCCTCGGCGTGTACGGACGGCCCGGAACACCTAGGATGTGCGAGGGACCGGTGTGGTAACACGCCGGTTCGTGAGAACCCCGACCACATCCCCGACCACGAGGACGTTCGAGACTGTGTCCATCCTTTCCAAGCTGCTCCGGGCCGGCGAGGGGCGAAAGCTCAAGAAGTACACCGCTCTCGCCGACTACGTGGACTCGCTCTCCGCTGACGTGGAGAAGCTGAGCGACGACGAACTCCGTGCGAAGACCGACGAGTTCAAGAGCCGGGTGGCCGAGGGTGAGACGCTCGACGCGCTACTGCCCGAGGCGTTCGCCGTCGCCCGTGAGGCGGCTTTCAGGGTGCTGGGCCAGCGGCCCTACAAGGTGCAGATCATCGGCGGCATCGTGCTGCACACCGGCGCCGTCGCCGAGATGAAGACCGGTGAGGGAAAGACGCTCACCTGTGTGCTGCCCGCCTACCTCAACGCGCTGTCCGGTGACGGCGTGCACGTGGTGACGGTCAACGACTACCTGGCCAAGCGTGACGCGGAGTGGATGGGGCGGGTTCATCGGTTCCTGGGCCTGTCCGTCGGCGCGATCCTCAGCGGCATGACCCCGGCCCAGCGCCGCGAGTCCTACAACGCGGACATCACCTACGGCACGAACAACGAGTTCGGCTTCGACTACCTGCGCGACAACATGGCGCACGACACCGCCGAGCTCGTCCAGCGCGGTCACAACTTCGCGATCGTCGACGAGGTCGACTCGATCCTCATCGACGAGGCGCGGACACCGCTCATCATCTCCGGCCCCGCCGACGGTTCGAGCAAGTGGTACGGCGAGTTCGCCCGCATCGCGCCGCTGCTCGAAGAGGGCACGCACTACGAGGTCGACCGCAAGAAGCGCACCATCGGTGTAACGGAGCCCGGCGTCGAGTTCGTCGAGGACCAGCTGGGTATCGACAACCTCTACGAGGCCGCCAACTCGCCGCTGGTGAGTTATCTGAACAACTCCATCAAGGCCAAGGAGCTGTTCACCAAGGACAAGGACTACATCGTCCGCGACGGCGACGTGATCATCGTCGACGAGTTCACCGGTCGCGTCCTGGACGGTCGCCGCTACAACGAGGGCATGCACCAGGCCATCGAGGCCAAGGAGCGGGTCGAGATCAAGGCCGAGAACCAGACGCTGGCCACGATCACCCTCCAGAACTACTTCCGGCTCTACGAGAAGCTGTCCGGCATGACCGGCACCGCCGAGACCGAGGCCGCCGAGCTGTACTCGATCTACAAGCTCGAGGTCATTCCGATCCCGACCAACCGCCCGATGGCCCGCCAGGATCAGGGTGACCTCATCTACAAGACCGAGGAGGCGAAGTTCGGCGCCGTCGTCGAAGACATCGCGGAGCGGGTGGAGAAGAAGCAGCCGGTGCTCGTGGGTACCGCTTCGGTCGAGCGCAGTGAGCACCTGTCCCGGCTGCTCACGCGCAAGGGGGTCAAGCACCACGTCCTCAACGCGAAGTTCCACGCCTCGGAGGCGCAGATCGTCGCGCAGGCCGGTCGCCCCGGTGCCGTCACCGTCGCCACCAACATGGCCGGCCGCGGTACCGACATCGTGCTCGGCGGCAACGCCGACATCATCGCGGATCTCAACCTCCGCGAGCGCGGCCTCAACCCGGTGGACACCCCGGAGGAGTACGAGGCCGCCTGGGATGAGGAGATCGAGCGCATGCGCGCGCTCACCAAGAAGGAAGCCGAAACCGTCCGCGAGGCCGGTGGCCTCTACGTACTGGGCACCGAGCGGCACGACTCCCGACGGATCGACAACCAGCTGCGTGGCCGCTCCGGCCGTCAGGGCGATCCTGGCGAGTCCCGCTTCTACCTGTCCCTCGGTGACGAACTCATGCGGCGCTTCAACGGCGCGGCCGTCGAGGCCATCATGAACCGGCTGAACCTGCCGGACGATGTCCCGATCGAGGCCCGGATGGTCTCGAACGCGGTGAAGAACGCCCAGACCCAGGTCGAGTCGCAGAACTTCGAGATCCGCAAGGACGTCCTGAAGTACGACGAGGTCATGAACCAGCAGCGCACCGTGATCTACAAGGAGCGCAAGCGGATCCTCGAGGGCGAGGACATCACCGACCAGGTCGAGTCGATGATCTACCAGGTGGTCAGCGCGTACGTCGACGGCGCGACCGCCGAGGGTTACGTCGAGGACTGGGACCTGGAGAAGCTCTGGGACGCACTCGGACAGCTGTACCCGGTGTCCATCAGTGCGGAGGACGTCCTCGACGGCGACGAGTACGGCGCCGCCGGTGACCTCAGCTCCAAGAACCTCCGGGACGCCGTACTGGACGACGTGTTCGCCCGCTACGACGAGCGCGAGGCCGAGATCGAGGGCATCGGCGGCGAGGGCGCGATGCGTCAGCTCGAGCGTTCGATCATGCTGCAGGTTCTCGACCGCAAGTGGCGCGAGCACCTGTACGAGATGGACTACCTCAAGGAGGGCATCGGCCTGCGGGCGATGGCCCAGCGCGATCCGCTCGTCGAGTACCAGCGCGAGGGCTACGACATGTTCTCCGGGATGATGGACGGGGTGCGCGAGGAGACCGTGGCGTTCCTGTTCAACGTCAAGGTCGAGGCCAACCAGCAGCGCAACACCGTGGCGGCGCCGTCCGCCACGCAGGCGGCCGCCCTGGCCGGCGCCAACCCGATCCTGCAGGCGGCAGGTACCGGCCGTGACGTCTCGGACGAGCAGATGCAGTTCTCGGGGCCGTCCGAGTCCGGAGACGCGGAGCTGGTCGACGAGTCCGGTGCGGGCAACCGCGCCGACCGTCGCGCCCAGGACAAGAAGGAGCGCGCCGAGCGACGCGAGCGTGCCGCCCGGTCGGCCGGCA
Organism: Dietzia sp. NPDC055877; assembly: GCF_053615975.1. NCBI lineage: Bacteria > Bacillati > Actinomycetota > Actinomycetes > Mycobacteriales > Dietziaceae > Dietzia > Dietzia sp. NPDC055877. The sequence goes on from NZ_JBSHCV010000004.1 coordinate 197,045, forward strand.
AGGGGCGCAAGGACTGACCCCTGATCGCGCTCCGGGTCAGACCATCCGGAGCGCGACGCACGAGGCCCCTGTGGGGGTCACCCGGATGCGGGCCGCGACTGCGAACAGTCGCGGCCCGCGCGCGTATGTGGCGCAGACCTCGTAGTCGGTGGACCGGGGGTCCGCTTCGCCTCCGGCACCGCTACCGGCGTCGGCCGTGTGGCCCGCCCCGGTGCCCCCGTCCCCGGCCGGGGCGGGATCCACCCCGGCCGGGTGGATGTGGAGGCGATGGATGCGGGCGGGGCCCAGCTGCCTGCCGGGGACGCCCGTGCGCGCCAGAGTCCGCAACATCTCCACCAGGTGCTCCGGGAAGGCCCCGCGCATGTTGTTCGGTGAGCGTTTGCGGTCCACCACCTCGAGCGCCATGACCACCAGCGCGTGGGCCGACCGCCGGGCCGGGACGGGCACCCCGCGCTCCGGGGCCGGCCGCGGGCGCCTCGGCCGACCCCCGACCGGACGACCGGAACGGGCTCCCGGCGACGGTTCCGTGGAGGGGAGAGGGCGGACCCCGTCGTCGTCATAATCCTCGTCGACCCCGGGGCGGACACGGCGCTCCCGGGCGTCGATCCGCCCCGTTCCGGGCCGGGTCACCTGCGTCGCGGACATGTCAGCTCTGCTCCCTCCACCGCCGGACCGGGGACGGTCCGGCGTCGTCTAACCCCTATGACGGGCCGGGAGCGGCGCGTGGTTCCACCTCGCTTACTGCGTCATGGCCCCGCGTTGCCTAGGCTGTTCCCATGCGAGGACTGATTGTCGACTACTTCGGGGTGCTGGACGGCACGGAGGAGGACCGCGAGAACTGGCGGTCCATCCTGACAGGTGCCAGGGAGAATGATGTCCGGCTCGCTGTTCTCAGCAACGAGCCCGAAGGGCCGGGGGCGGAGCGGGTCCGCGAGGACGCCCGCGCCTACGGGATCGAGCACGTGGTGCTCAGCGGTGTGACCGGTGTCGAGAAGCCCGAGTCCGAGGCGTTCCTGGAGGCGGCACGCCGGCTCGAGCTGGAGCCGCGCGAGTGCGTGATGGTCGACGATGCGATCGAGAACGTCCTCGGCGCCGTGCAAACCGGCATGATCGGTGTGTTCTACCAGGTGTTCGACCGGGCGGCCGTGGAGATCCGCGGGCTGCTGGGATTGGATGAGGTGGTCTGACCCGTGGCGACCAGGCTGGCGACGGCGGACGCGGATCTGCTGCTCGGGGATGCCGCGCGTTCTCGAAGCCGTCACTCGTGCTCCCTGGCGCTGGTCTCGAGGGACCGGCCGTGGGACATCGATCGGGTGATGGAGTTCGTCGACGCCCGCCTGGCTGACGCGCCGCGGTTCCGGCAGCGGATCCGGCAGGTGCCGTTCGGGCTCGCCCGAGCCGTCTGGGTGGACGATCCGGAGTTCGACCTGAGTTTCCATGTGCGGCGTTCCGCGCTGCCCGCCCCGGGCGGGATGCGCCAGCTCGCCGACCTGGTGGCCCGACTCGTCGACCGGCCGCTGGAACCCGACCGCCCGCTGTGGGAGCTGTACCTCATCGAGGGCGTGGAGGACGGCAAGCTGGCCATCCTCACCAAGACCCACCACGTGCTTCTCGGTGGCCCCAACGCCGTGGACCTGGCCCAGGTGCTGACCGCCGAGTTCCAGGCCTCGGCGGACGCGGACGAGGTAGCCACATGGACGCCCATGCCGTCCCCCGGGGACGGGGTGCTCGTGCTCGACGCCCTCATGACCATCGTCTCCGACCCGCTGGAGCTGGTCCGCCGCTCCGCGCGGCTCGTCCACGCGATCGAGCGGACTACCCGGGGCCTGGCGGGGGCGGCGAACTTCGCGGTGCTGCGGTCGGGGGGCGGGCTGTCGGAGATGTTCCGCACCGAACGCGCCCGGGGTAGCCGCGTGGGCCTGGCGTCGTTCCCGCTGTCCACGGCCCGGGAGATCGCCCGGGCCCACGGATGCAAGGTCAACGACGTGGTGCTGGCCGTGCTGTGCGGGGCACTGCGTTCGTGGATCCTGTCGTGCGGGCATCCGCTGATCACCTCCGACGTCCTGCGGGTGATAGTCCCGATGGCGGTGACGTCCGAGAGCGACCCGGGTGAGGACCACCGGGACGTGACCTCCGCGGAGATCGCCTCGGCGCTAATCTCGATGCCGGTGGGAGAGCCCAATCCGCGTATGCGGCTGGCGCAGATCGCACGCGAGACGGCGACCCAGCGCAATCCCCGCGAGGCCGTTGGCGCCAAGTCGCTGGCCCGGCTGTCCGGGTTCGCGCCGCCGACCCTGCACGCGCTGGGCTCGCGCGCGGCGATCATGCTGCCGTCGGACAGCTACGACCTCGTGGTGACCAACGCGCCGGGGCCCCAGCACAAGATGTTCTGGGGAGACGGCGAGCTCGTCGAGGTCTACCCGATCCCGGCGCTGCTCGAGCACAAGGCGCTCGCAGTGTCGATGAGCAGCTACTCCGGCATCGTGTACTGCGGCTTCACCTCCGATCGCCAGGCCGTCCCGGATGTCGAGGAGATCGGTGAGCTCATCTCCGGCGCGCTGGAGGAGCTCGTCGGCATCGCCACCTGATCGGTACCCGCGCGGCGCCGCCGACCCGGTCGGCATCGCCCACTGACCGTCCCGGTCGACCGATGACGCCGGCTGACCGCCACCAGCACTTCGAGGAAGGCCCCACCATGCGCTTGTTCATCCCCGCCACGTTGCCGATGCTCGAGACCCTGCTCACCGACGGGGAGATGCCGGTGCGTAGCGGCACCGCGTTCGCGGCCACGCCGGCGCTCATCGAGTCGTACGCGGAGGGTGATCTCGAGGAGATCGAGCACGTCGCGTTCCTGGAGGCCGCCCGCGCCTCGCTGCGGCTGCTCGGCGGCGAGATCGACTCCGGCACCGCGCACGGCACCCACCCGCATCGGCGGGTGGTGGTGAGCGTGGACCTGCCCGACGAACGGGTCACGCTGCGCCCGGACCTGGACACCGCGGTGGTGCGGATCAGCGGCGGGACCGTGGTGTCGTCGGACATCGCGGCGGTGCACGTGGATCTCGCGGGCGCGGTGGACCTGGTCAGGGGCGCAATCGACGCGGTGGATCGGGCCGATCTCGGCGACGAGGACGCGGAGCTCACCGTGGGAGACGCGCTCGATGTGGATCTGGCCTGGTACGACGCGGCGGAGTTGCCGTTTCTGTTGACGCTGCTCTGAGCGCGGTGCAACGGTTGTACAGGGCCGACGACGAGGACGAGCGGACTGTCGCGAACAGCACTGTGGTCTCCCGTCCAGGCCTAACCTACGCTACCGTAGGTTAGTGTTCGTCAACGCCGACCCGACCCTCGGGCGAGCGGGCGGCCGGACGTCGAGGGAGGCACCAGTGTCGGAGTCGAAGAGTGGACTAGGCCGGATCCTGCGGGCAGCCGCCGCGAGGGTCCCCGAGCCGCGCACCGCGCACCGGTTCCTCAACCGGCTCACCCACCCGCTGCGCGTGGATGACTATTCGTCGCTCGTCTACCCGCTGTGGTCCTCGCGCGAGCTGCGCGGCGAGGTGGTCTCCGTGCGACGTGAGGCCGACGACGCGGTGACGCTCGTGATCAAGCCGGGCTGGGGTGCCACCCCCACCTACCGCCCGGGTCAGTACCTGGGGATCGGCGTGCTCGTCGACGGCCGGTGGACCTGGCGTTCCTACTCGCTGACCTCCGCACCGACCAGCGGGCGGGGCGAGTACTCGGTGACCGTCAAGGCGATGCCCGAGGGACTGCTGAGCAATCACATCGTCGGCACGGTCGAGCCGGGCACGATCGTGCGCCTACAGGCCCCGGCGGGCGACTTCCATCTGCCGTCGCCCACCCCGGACAAGATCATGTTCGTCAGCGCCGGCTCCGGCGTCACACCGGTCATGGGCATGCTCCGGTCGATGGACCGCCGCTCCGGGGGCGAGCGTTTCCCGGACGTGGTGCACGTGCACTCGGTCCGTACCCGCGAGGACGCACTGTTCTACGACGAGCTGCTCGCCCTCGAACGCACCCAGCCCGGCTACACCCTGCACCTGCGGGTCACGGCGGAGGAGGGGCGCATCAACGCCGCGCAGATGTCGGCGCTGGTCCCGGATTGGTCGGAGCGGCCGACCTGGGCCTGTGGTCCGTCGGCGATGCTGGACGAGCTGGACGAGCACTTCGGTGCGTCCGGCCGCGAGGACCTGTACGTCGAGCGGTTCACCGTCAACCGCGACGCCGGCGCCTCGGGCGGCACGGTCACCTACGGCTCGACCGGCAAGACCGTCGAGTTGGACGGCGCCACCACGATCCTCGAGGGCGGGGAGAGCGTGGGCGTGCAGATGCCGTTCGGTTGCCGGATGGGCATCTGCCAGACGTGCGTGGTCCCGCTGGAGGACGGCCATGTCCGCGACCTGCGCAACGGCACCGATCACGGCCCCGGGGAGCGCATCCAGACCTGCGTGTCGGTCGCGCTGGGGGACGTGGAACTCAACCTCTGAGGGCGGTCGCCGGCTCAGGTCGGATCGTTTCTGTCCTGCCCCAGCTCCCACGGGTCGTTGGACTGCAGCGCGCCGAGGAGCTCGCGGACGGCCAGCGCGCGCCGGTGCGTGGCCGGGTCCTCGATCGCGTCGAACGCACACTCGGGATCGGCGGGCGGCCCCTGGTGGGTGCAGCCGCGCGGGCAGTCCTCGGCGATCTCGTGCAGGTCCGAGAAGGCGGCCACCACGTCGTCCGGGGAGACGTGCGCGAGTCCGAAGCTGCGGATCCCGGGGGTGTCCACCACCCAGCCGCCCGCGCCCAACTCGAGCGCCACCGACTGGGTGGAGGTGTGCCGGCCCTTGCCGACCCCGGAGACCACGCCGGTGGCCCGGCCGGCGTCGGGGACCAGGCGGTTGACCAGGGTCGACTTGCCGACGCCCGAATGGCCGATCAGTGCGGAGATCCGGCCGTCGATGGTCTCGTGGAGCTCGGCGAGGTCGTCGTCGACCCCCACCATCAACACCGGGACGTCGAGCGCGGTGAACTCGGCGGCGAACACCGACGGATCGTCGAGGTCGCCCTTCGTCAGGCACAGCACCGGCGTCAACCCGCCGGTGTAGGCGGCGACCAGCGCGCGGGCGACGAAGCCGGCGCGCGGCGGCGGGTCGGCCACGGCCACCACGATGAGCAGACGCTCGGCGTTGGCCACCACCACCCGCTCGTACGGGTCGGAGTCGTCGGCGGTGCGGCGTAGCACCGTGGAACGTTCCTCGACGCGCACGATCCGCGCCAGGGTGTCGCGCGCGCCGGTCAGGTCCCCGACCACGCCCACGTGATCACCCACGACGATCGGCGTGCGCCCGAGCTCGCGGGCGCGCATCGTCACCACGCGCGTGCCGGCGGCGTGGGTGGGCCCGTCGTCGAGCAGCACGCACCCCCACCGCCCGCGGTCGACGCTGACGACCATCGCGGCGGCGGCGTCGTCGTGGCTCGGGCGCCGCTTGGTGCGCGGCCGTGAGCCCTTTCCGGGCCGGATGCGGACGTCGGACTCGTCCCATCCGCGTGCGCCGCTGGTGCCCCGTCGGCCCGCCATGGCGGCGCGTCAGCCCCGCCCGGCGAGCATGTCGGACCACATTCTCGTGAAGCCGGGCATGGTTTTGGAGGTGGAGTCGATGTCGTCCACCTCGACGCCGGCGGTGACCAGGCCGATGATCGCGCCGGCGGTGGCCATGCGGTGGTCGGCGTAGGCGCGCCACGGGGCGCCGCGCAGGGGGGCGGGCGTGATCACGAGGCCGTCGGCCAGTTCGGTGACCCCGCAGCCCACGGCGCCGAGCTCGGCGGCCAGGGCCGCCAGGCGGTCGGTCTCGTGGCCGCGCAGGTGGGCGATCCCGGTCAGGCGGGAGGGGCCGTCGGCGAGCGCGCAGAGCGCGGCGACGGTGGGGGTGAGCTCACCGATGGCGGACAGGTCCATCTCGACGGGGGACAGGCGTTCGGGACCGACGACGACGAGGGTGCCGTGCCCGGCCTCGTCGGTGGTCTCTCCGGAGCCGTCGTCCGCGGCCTCGAGGGTGACGGTCGCGCCCATGGCCTGCAGGATGCCGCGGATGGCATCGCCGGGCTGGGTCGTGGTGGACGGCCAATGGGGGACGCGGACGGTGCCGCCCGTCACCGCGGCGGCGGCCAGGAACGGGGTGGCGTTCGACAGGTCCGGCTCTACCACCCGGTCGACCGCGTAGATCGGGCCCGGGGCGACCCGCCACGAGGACGGGGTGGGCTGCTCGACGGCGACCCCCGACTCGCGGAGCATCTCCAGCGTCATCTCGATGTGCGGACCCGACGGCACGGGGGAGGCGGCGGTGTGGACCAGCTCGACGCCCTCGTCGAAGCGGGCCGCCGACAGCAGGACACCGGAGACGAACTGGGAGGAGGCGGAGGCGTCCATCTCGACCCGCCCGCCCTTCAGTGCCCCTGCGCCGGTGACGGTGAACGGGAGGGTGTCGCCCTCGATGTCCGCGCCGAGCGCGCGCAGTGCGTCGAGCACGGTGGCCTGCGGGCGGACCCGGGCGGCCGGGTCGCCGTCGAAGGTGGAGGAGCCGGTCGCCAGTACGGCCACCGGCGGGACGAAGCGCATGACCGTCCCGGCCAGGCCGCAGTCGACGGGGGCGCCCCGCAGCTCGCCCGGCGTGATCACCAGCTCGGTGTCGTCGGCGGCGAGCGGGCCGTCCGGGCCCTCGATCCGGGTGCCCAGTGCCTGCAGCGCGGCGATCATCAGGTCGGTGTCCCGGCTGCGCAGCGTGCCGGTCAGCCGGGAGGGGCCGCCGGCCAGGGCCGCGAGCACGAGCGCGCGGTTGGTCAGCGACTTGGATCCGGGGACCGCGACGTCGGCATCGACGGGCGCGGCGGCGACAGGGGCATTCCAATGACTCACCTGGCCATTGTCGCCCATCATCTCGTTCTCCGGCCGATCCGGGTGCGAGGATGTCCGGTATGTGTGGACGCTTCTCGCTCTCCTCCGACCCGGCTCGGCTCGCGGTGGAACTGGACGCGGTCGACGAGGCCTCCGCGCCACCGCCCGGGCTGGCGCCGGCCGAGGGCCCGCTCGCACCGCGGTTCAACATCGCCCCCACCACGACGATCGCCGTGCTCGCGCTGGACACCCCGCGGGAGCGCTACGACGAGGGGCGGGCCCGTGCCGCGGTCGGGGCTGCAGGTGGGGTGGGCGGGGATGCCGACACCGCGGCGCCGACGCGGGTGATGCGGGCGATGCGCTGGGGGCTGGTCCCGTCGTGGGCGCGTGACTCGCAGAAGCTGCCCAACCTGTTCAACGCGCGGGTGGAGACGGCGTTCGAGAAGCCCGCGTTCCGGGCGGCGGTGAGACGCCGGCACTGCGTCATCCCGATGGACGGCTGGTACGAGTGGGTGCCGGGCGGGTCCGCGACCCCCGGCGGCAAGGCGGGGCCCAAGCAGCCGTTCCACATGAGCATGCCCGGTGACCGGGGGTTGCTCATGGCGGGGCTGTGGGAGACCCGGCGGGATCCTGATGACGAGTCCGTCACCCAGCTGTCGTGCACGATCCTGACCACCGAGGCGGTGGGTCCGCTGCGGCAGGTGCACGAGCGGATGCCGCTGGTCGTGTCCCCGGACATCCTGGCGGACTGGCTGGACCCGGGCGTGATCGGCGATCCGCGCGCGCTGGTGGACGGCGCCGGCTATGACCTGGCGCAGTGGGCGGACGCAGTGGAGATCAATCCCGTCTCGCGGGCGGTATCAGGCGTCCGTAACGACGGCCCCGAGTTGGTGCGGCGCGTCGACCCGGACGAGGGAATGCTGTTCTGACCCGCGGGTCGTCGAGGACGGGGCTGACCGGACGCGGCGTCGGCGCTATCCGGGGCGGCCCGCGGTCACGGGCGCGGTGACCGCGTCGGTGAGCGCCACCAGGTCGGCTCCGGCCAGTTCGATCTCCCAGCCGCGGCGGCCCGCGCTGCACAGGACGGTCGGGTGCTCGAGGGCCGAGGAGTCCACCACGGTGGCCAGAGCGCGCTTCTGGCCGAGCGGGGACACCCCGCCCACCACGTAGCCGGTGGTCTTCTCCGCCACGTCGACCGGCGCGAGGGTGACCTTGCCGCACCCGAGCGCGGCGGCCGCGGCCTTCAGATCGAGCGAGGACGTCACGGGCAGGATCGCCACCGCCAGCGACAGCCGTGACCCGGCGGGCGGGCGGGCTGTCGCCAGCACGAGGGTCTTGAAGATCCGACTCGCCTCCATGCCGAGGCGCTCGCCCATCACGCGGGCCGCCTCGTCGCCGTAGTCGCTGCCGGTCGCCTCGTACGTGTGCACGGTGTGCTCGACCCCGGCCGCGCCCAGTGTCGCGATCGCGGGGGTCGCGGCAGCACCGTCTCGTCCTCTGTTCTTGGCCACGGGTCGACACTAGTGCGCGGGCGGTGCGGAATACCGGGTGGCGGGGTGGCGTTGATCTAGATCGAGAGCCCGGGGGTGGCACCCGGGATCGGGAAGGAGGGTGCGATGCGGACCGCGGTCCTCGACGCCCCCGGCGTGCGACTAGACTCCGGGAGACCAACAGGTGAGGAGTTCCGGTTGCCGACCGAGTTGCAGCCCGACGAGGCAGACCAGCGTGCGGAGCAGTTCGAGGAGTTGGCGATGCCGCTGCTCGATCAGCTCTACGGTGCTGCGCTGCGGATGACCCGGAACCCGGCGGATGCCGAGGACCTGGTGCAGGAGGCCTACGCGAAGGCCTTCGCAGGATTCCACTCGTTCAAGCAGGGGACGAACTTCCGCGCGTGGATGCACCGCATCCTCACCAACGCGTACATCAACCATTACCGCAAGCGGCAGCGTCAGCCGGCGCAGTACCCGACGGACGAGATCACGGACTGGCAGCTGGCGGCGGCGGCCGAGCACACCTCGACGGGCCTGCGGTCCGCTGAGGTCGAAGCGATGGAGTTGCTGCCGGATGACGAGATCCGGGCGGCGCTGGCCGAGTTGCCGGAGGAATTCCGGATGGCGGTGTACTACGCCGACGTCATGGATCTGCCCTACAAGGAGATCGCCGAGATCATGGACACCCCGCTGGGGACCGTGATGTCGCGCCTGCACCGCGGCCGAAAGCAGCTCCGCGAGCTGCTGCGCGACGTCGCGGCCGACCGTGGTTACGGACGCGATCGCCAGGAGGGGGAGAACTGATGAAGGAACACGATCCCCGCCTCGACGAGATCGACTGCGGAGCGGCCCTGCGGGACCTGTCCCTCCTGGTGGACCTGGAGTGCGACGACGCCTGCAGGTCCCGCCTGGAACACCACCTGGCCGGCTGCCCCGACTGCCGCGAGAAGTTCCTCTCCGAGCGCAGGCTCAAGGCCAAGCTGTCCCGGTCGTGCTGTGAGAAGGCACCCAACGGTCTGCGCGAGCGACTGATGGTGGAGATCCGCCGGACGACCGTCACCACGACCGACGCGGACGGAACGACAGTGGTCCACCGTCGCACCACGGTGGAGCGCCGGGACCTTCGCTGACAGCGGCTCGAGGAATGCCATGAGGGGCGGGCACCGATCAGGTGCCCGCCCCTCATGCGGTCAGTAGTCCGAACTCAGCTGTTGGGACGCTTGCCGTGGTTGGCGTTCTTCTTGCGGCGATCCCGCCTCTTGCGGCCACGCTTGCTCATGGTCAGCTCCTTTCGTTCTGTGCGTCCAAGTCTCCCACGTCCGGGCCCGTGTGGTTGCATTGGAGTTGTCCGGGGGCCGTCGTGGAAGAAGCAGAGGAAGCAATCTTATGGCTGAACAGGTCCGTGCCGAGATGGTCGCAGGCGTCATGGAGGTCGTCGCGGCCGTCGGTGCCGAGGTGTCCGAAGGCGACACGATCGTCCTTCTCGAGTCGATGAAGATGGAGATCCCCGTGCTGTGTGAGACCTCCGGCACCGTGACCGAGGTGGCCGTGGCCCCGGGTGATGTCATCCAGGCCGGCGACCTCATCGCCGTGATCGACTGACCCGGTCGGTGGTCTGCCGCCGGGCCGCGTGCGCGTGTCAGCGGGCCCGGTGACCGGAGACGACTGAAGGCCGGTTCCCCTTCCCGGAGGAGGAGAACCGGCCTTCTGTGGTTGTGTCTGTGGATCAGACGGTGGTGCGGGTGCGGGCGCGGCGACGCTTGAGCGCGCGACGCTCGTCCTCGCTCATGCCACCCCAGACGCCGGCGTCCTGGCCGGACTCGAGGGCCCAGGCGAGGCACTCCGCGGTCACGGGGCAGCGGTTGCAGACGATCTTCGCCTCGGCGATCTGGGCGAGGGCGGGACCGGAATTGCCGACGGGGAAGAACAGCTCGGGATCCTCGTCGCGGCAGATGGCCTTATGGCGCCAATCCATGGGGAACTCCTTGTTGTGTGAGACCGTGGTCGGATGCGCCGGGCAGCACGAAACCACCGTCGTCGCCGCGCAGACCGGTACGATCTACGGATAGACGAGCGTGATGTCGACACCCGGCGGGGTGGTGGGGATGTACCCGCTCCGCGGGCTCACTCCGTTTCGGAGAGGCTCCCGGTTAAGGCAAGGCAAACACGGTGTGTCTGCGCTGTTACGAATGATCGTCCCACGATTTGCAGACAAGTCAACCCTCTTCGGCAGCGATGTGGTAAAGGTCACGCGGTTTGTCAAATCGCTCAGAAAGCGCACCACAGAGCACGTAATCGGTGTTACGGATCGCACTCCACCCGGCCGATACGACCTCCCCGAACCGCGGCGGCTTAGTCTTGGGTGGTGAACACCAGGCGACCTGATAACCGCGGCCAACCGGCCGATCCGCGAACCGCGATCCCGACCCCGGTCCGACTCGCCGGCTGGATCTCGTCGGCCCAGGGGCTCATCGGGCTGGTGACGGCGCTCGCGTTGATCGTGCGTGCGATCGGCGGCCACCGCGAGGAGACCGTGGTGATCAGTGGCTACGCGACCGCCGGGTGGTTCGTGATCCTCGGGGGCGGTCTCATGGCCGCCGGGATCGGCCTCCTGACAGGTCGTCGCTGGGGCCGCGGCCTGGTGCTGATCGCCGAGCTGCTGATCCTGGTCGCGGTGGGGTCGAGCGTCTTCGGAGCCACCGGGTCGGCGATCTTCGGCGAGGTGGGACTCGTCCTGTATGCCGGTGCCATCGTCCTGGCGGTGTCGTGTGCGGTCGCGCTGGCGTCCTTGCTGCGGCGCGAGGCCGTCGAGTGGTACGCGGCCTGATCCCGGAGCCGTGTGGGCAGCCCTCAGGCGTGCATCTTGTAGGCGTGGATCTCGCCCGAGCGGCGCTCGTAGAGGATGTCGCCGATCTGTGACAGGCCGGTGATGTCGGCCTCGTCGTCGTCGTCGTTTTGGAGGGCCGCGCCGGCCCCGTGGTCATCACCACCGTCGTCACCGCCGTCGTCGGCGGGCGAGGGGTCCAGCCGCCGGATGTCCACCCCGGAGCCGTGGTCGACGGTCATGAACCCGCCCGCCCGCGGGACCAACACCCAGTCGCGAGCGGTGCGATCCCCGGGGTCCGGCGACCACCCGCCCGTCAGACCGGGCCCCGTGGTCTCGAGCGCCGTCCACACGTACGCGCCGGTGTCGAGGTCGAAGGCGTGCGTGGCGGCGCCGTCGAACCACCGGAGCTGCTTGTCGTCGCCCGCCAGCGCGGACGGGGAGGGCAGACGCCGCGGCTCGCCGGGGAGGGCCAACACGGGGGAGTAGTCCGTCGGTGAGGTGAACCATTCGACCGCCCAGTCGTCGCCGCGGCGTGTCAGCCCCAGCGCACCGTCGTCGGTCGTGCCGAGCACCCACAGCTCGTCCGCCCCGGTCACATCGGAGGCGATGTCCTCCGGCTTCCGGTTGTCCTCCGGCACTGTCTTGGACAGCGTCAGGCGCGCCGAATCGTCATCGGGGCAGCGCTCCGCCACGACGAAGCGTTGGTCGGTGAGGGCGGCCGAGCCGAGAGTGCATCCGCTACGGGGCTGCATGCCCGCCTCCTGCGGCGCGTCCACGGCCCCGTACTCGATCGTGCGGACCAGGTCGTCACGCCAGATCTCCAGGCGTTCGGGGCTCATCGCGAGCGCGTGTCGCCAGGTGCTGGTCAGCTCCATGGTATCCGGGAAGGCGCTCTGGCGGGTGCCGGCGTAGTGTTGGGTTGTCGGGTCCAGTGAGGTGACGTCGCTGCAGCCGGCCGCCCCGTCGAAGGCCGCGACGAGCACGTCAGAGTAGAAGGTGGCCGCGCAGAAATGGCCGACGTGTGAGTAGGACCAGCGCTGCTCGCCCGAGCCGGCGTCGCGGCCCACGAGGGTGCCGTCGGGGCTGACGGTGACGAGGTTGCCCTTGGTGGTGAGCGGGGCGCCCGTGCCCGCGGAGCCGTGGGACCAGAGCGGCTCGAGGGTGGACGGGATCGCGGTGGCCGGACCGTAAACGGGTTGCTCGGTGTCGGCGGGGGCGAATTCGGACCGGGCCGCCGAGCCGTTGACCAGGATGAGGCCGGCGGTCACCGCCATGACGAGCGCGATGGTCCCCGCGGTGACGAGGTCACGCCGAGTCCGCCTCTCGGAGGGGACGCGGCGTCGCGCCGCGGGGGTGGGATCGTCCGGGGCGTCGGGGCCGTCCGCGTCAGCGCGGTCCGATCCCGACCCCGGGGGTGGTGCGGAGCTCAGCCCTGGCTCGCCTGGTCGCCGGCGCCACCCTGACCGCCGGAGGAGGGACGACGACGCCGCCGACGCCGCCGCGGGGAGCTTACCTCACCGGACGAGGCGGCGGGGTCCGATGAGTCGGGCCCCGCCCCCGAGTCGCCGGCGGGGGCGGAGTCGTGGTCCCGGGTCCGGCCCTGGGTGCCGTTCTCGCCGGAGGGCCCTCCCCGGGTACGCCGGCGGCGCGGCCGCGACCCGGAGTCGCCGCCCGCGTCGCCACCGGCGGTGCCACGCTGGTTCTGGTCGTCGCGGCGACGGCCGGAGCCGGTGCCCGTCGGCGCGCCGATGCGGCCACCCGCGCTCTCCGGGATGCCGAGGTCGGCGCGCAGGTGCGCCGAGGTGGAGTAGGTCTCGGCGGGCTCGCCGAAGTCCAGCCCGAGCGCCTTGTCGATCAGGCCCCAGCGGGGCAGGTCGTCCCAGTCGACGAGGGTGATCGCGACGCCCTTGCGGCCGGCGCGACCGGTCCGGCCGATCCGGTGGACGTAGGTCTTCTCGTCCTCCGGGCACTGGTAGTTGATGACGTGCGTGACGTCGTCCACGTCAATGCCGCGGGCCGCGACGTCGGTGGCCACGAGCACGTCCACGTCACCCGAGCGGAACGCCTTGAGCGACTTCTCGCGGGCGCCCTGGCCGAGATCGCCGTGGATGGCGCCGACCTTGAAACCGCGCTCCGCCAGATCGTCGGCGAGCTTCTGGGCGGTGCGCTTGGTGCGGCAGAAGATCATGGTGGCGCCGCGGCCGTCGGCCTGCAGGATGCGGGCAACCACCTCGGGCTTGTCCATCGAGTGGGCGCGGTACACGTGCTGCGTGGTGTTCTCGTGCGTGGCGCCCGAGTCCGCCGCCTCGGCCCGGATGTGCGTGGGCTTGGTGAGGAACGTGCGGGCCAGCGTGATGATCGGCCCCGGCATGGTGGCGGAGAACAGCATGGTCTGACGCTTCTCGGGCACCGAGCGCAGGATCTTCTCGATGTCCGGCAGGAAGCCGAGGTCGAGCATCTCGTCGGCCTCGTCGAGCACCAGGACCTCGACCTTGCCCAGGACGAGCTTGGACTGGTTGGCCAGGTCGAGCAGGCGGCCGGGGGTTCCCACCACCACGTCGACGCCCTTGTCCAGGGCCTCGATCTGCTGCTCGTACGGGGTGCCGCCGTAGATCGAGAGCACCTTGAGCGGGCGGGTGCCCGAGTCGGTGGGGGCGGTCAGGCCGGTGGCGGCGATCTTGAGGTCCTGCGTGACCTGGATGCACAGCTCGCGGGTGGGGACGATCACCAGCGCGCGGGGCGTCCCGTCGAGTGGGCGGGTGACCTCACCGGTGGAGATGCGGTGCAGGAGCGGGACGCCGAAGCCGTAGGTCTTGCCCATGCCGGTGCGGGCCTGACCGATGAGATCGGAGCCCCCGAGCGCCAGCGGGAGGGTGAGTTCCTGGATGGCGAAGGTGTGTGTGATCCCGCGCTCGCCGAGCGCGGTGACGATTTCCTCCCGGACGCCGAGCTCGGCGAAGCTGGGGGAGGAGTCGGTGGACGGGGCGTCGACGACGGCGGTCGTCGTGGCCATGCCGTCGACCTCGGTGGTGGTGACATCTGTGGTGGACAGGGCGGTGCCTTTCTCGTCTCGCGCGCTTGGAGTGAGTCGGGCCGAACAGGTCGGCCTCGCGAGCGGGGCGCGCACATTTCCACGGGGATCAGACGGTCGCGGGCGCCTGTACGGCCCGGACCCGGGTGTGATCCACGTCCATACATCCTATCCCGTCCCGCCGCCGAACCCCGGGATCGGGCTAGCCTTGACCGCGAGTATCACCGAGGACGGCGTGGCATGCGCCGACGATGAGAAGGGCAGGCACCGTGGAGGTCAAGATCGGCATCGCCGACAGCAATCGTGAGCTCGTGTTCAAGACCGGGATGACGCCCGAGGACGTGCATAGCCGCGTCGAGGCCGCCCTCACCGCCGAGGCCAAGGCCGTCCTCGAGCTCGAGGACGAGAAGGGTCGCCGCTACCTGGTGTCCACCGATCGCGTGGCGTACGTCGAGATCGGCGAGTCGGCCAGGCGTCCCGTGGGCTTCCTGTCCTGACGGGACGGGGAGCGTCGGCGTGAGCGACGCCGGTACCTCCGGTGTGCGGTTCGCCCGGGCCCTCAGGGGCCCGGGCGTTCGCCGTTCTGCCGCGGGATCTTGGACAACCCGCCCCAGCAGAGGGCGACGGTCATGGCCACCGCATCCGCGCGGGGGATGGGCCGCCCGGCGTCCAGCCAGTGCCCTGCGCTGACGCGGCTCGCGCCGACCAGGCCCACTGCCAGCAGCCGCGAGCGGTGCGCGTCGAGACCGGAGTCTCCCCGCACGAGGTCGTGGACGGCGTCGGTGCAGCCCTCGGTGGCCCGGTCCAGTTCCCGGCGCACGGTCTCGTCGCCCGGTTCGGAGGCGAACACGAGCCGGAATCCGCGGGTGTCGGTGTCGGCATAGGCGAAGAACGTGTCGACCGCCGCCTCGACGCGGCGGCGGTTGTCGGAGGTCGAGTCGAGCGCCGCGCGGATCCTGGCGAGCAACTGGTCGACATGATGTCGCAGGACCTCGAGATACAGGTCCCGTTTGGAGTCGAAGTGCTGGTAGAGAACCGGCTTGGAGACCCCGGCCAGGACCGCGATGTCGTCCATCCCGGCGGCGTGGAAACCCTGGTCCACGAACACCACGCCAGCGGTGTCGATGAGCTGGCGTCGGCGGGCGCTGCGGGGGAGCCGGGCCGCCCTGGCGCGCGCCGTTCCCGTGGGAAACGGTCCGTCCGGGCTGGTCATCTGGTGGCTCCTACTCCGCCCGGTCGGAAGTCGACAGGCGTCCGGGCCAGACGGACAATACCCGCACCGGCAGTGTGCCGGATGAGGCGGTCGTCGGGCGTGTGGGATCGTGGAGGCCTTGAATCGAACGGGACGCGAGGGGTGAACGGATGAGCGACGGGCGTCGCCCGGGTACGGGTGAGGGGATCTCTGATCCCGGGGCGCGCGGAACCGACCGTGCGCCGTACTACCCGCCGCACGGGGAGCCGCTGCGTGCGCCCTGGGATCCGGAGGAGTCCACCCCGGGTCGCCGTCGTTCCGTTCCGGGCTCCCGGGACCACCTGCGCCGCCAGTCCGCGCTGGGGCGGTTCCTGTCCACCTGGGGCTGGCGCGCCTACGCCATCCCGGTCCTGGTGGTGCTCACCGCGCTCGTGATCGCCGACGCCGTGGTGTCCTCGCGCCCGTCGGACGACGGGACCCCGGCCGCGACCGAGGAGAGCACCGAGATCATCGGCGTGCCCCTGCCCGGCGAGATCCCGCCGAGCGGCGACCTTCCCGAGGGGGGCCCGTTCGTCGACGCCGGCACCGGCGAGTTCCGGATCATGCCGGGCGGAACCGACGTGGTGGGGCGCCCCACCGCGGAGCTGTTCTCCTACACGGTCGAGGTCGAGAACGGCATCGACACCGTGGAGTTCGGCGGCGACGACTCGGTGGCGCGGATGGTCGACGCCACCCTGGCCAACCCCAAGAGCTGGACGGCGGACGGGGCGGTGGCGTTCCAGCGGGTCTCGGACGCCGAGCCGTCGTTCCGGGTCACACTCGCCAGCCCCATGACGGTCCGCGAGAGCTGCGGGTACGACATCGAGCTCGAGTCCAGCTGCTACAACTCGACCACCGGTCGCGTGTACCTCAACCTCGCCCGCTGGGTGCGGGGCGCACGTTCCTTCCAGGGCGACATCGGTTCGTATCGGCAGTACCTGGTCAACCACGAGGTCGGGCACGCGATCGGGTTCCCGGCGCACGAGCCGTGCCCGGCGGACGGCGCCCTGGCGCCGGTGATGATGCAGCAGACGTTCGGTGTGAACAACGGCGAGATCCACCGTCTGGATCCGGAGGGCGTGGTGCCGGACAACGACGACACCTGCCGCTACAACGCCTGGCCCTTCCCGGACGGTGCCCCGGCCGCGTGATGTCGATCGTGGCAGGCTTCAGTACCGGACCGGACGAGCAGAGGTGGAGCGATGAATGCCGCAAGTGGGATCACGGGCGAAGCCGCTGAGCAGGGGCTGCCGCCGTTGGTGGAGCCGGTCGCCGAGCTCAGCGCGGACGAGCGGGCGCTGTACTCGCGCCACCTGCTGTTGGGCGCGATCGGTGATGAGGGGCAGCGCCGCCTGCGCGGCGCCTCGGTGTTCGTGGTCGGTGCGGGAGGCCTGGGCGCTCCGGTGCTGTTGTACCTCGCCGCCGCGGGCGTCGGGAGGATCACGGTGGTCGACGACGACGAGGTCGATCTCGGCAACCTCCACCGGCAGGTGATCCACTCCGTGGCGGCCGTGGGGCAGCCCAAGGTCGAGTCGGCCCGGGAGCGGCTGGCCGGGCTGGCGCCCGGGGTCCGCGTCGATGCCCTGCACACCCGTCTCGACGCGTTGAACATCATGGCGCTGCTGGAGGGCCACCACCTGGTCGTGGACGGCAGCGACAACTTCGCGACCCGGTACCTCGTCTCGGATGCCTGCGAGATCGCGGGGATCCCGTTGATCTGGGGGACCATCGATCGCTTCCGCGCGCAGCTGGCGGTGTTCTGGTCGCGTCCGCCGGCGCCCGCCGCACCGGTGTCGCTGCGTGATCTCTACCCCTCGCCGCCGCCGCCCGGCTCGGTACCCAGTTGTGCGGAGGCCGGGGTCATCGGTGCGCTGCCCGGGACGGTGGGTTCGATGATGGCGATGGAGGCCGTCAAACTCATCACCGGCGCCGGTCGCCCGCTGCTGGGCCGCCTGGTGCTGCTGGACCTGCTCGAGGCCACCAACCGCACGGTGACGATCCGGCCGGATCCCTCGCGGGAGCCGGTGACCGAGCTGCCCGACGGCTCCGCTGACGCCTCGTGTGAGGTGCGGTCGTCGGAGCTCGCCGAGGTCCCGACCGTGACGGCCGTCGACCTCGGGTCCGAGCTGGGCGGCCGACCCGGAGCGGTGGCCCCGGTCCTGGTCGACGTGCGGGGGGCCGGCGAACGCTCGATCGCGCGGATCGACCCCTCGGTGTGGGTGCCGCTCGACACGGTGGCCGAGGACGCGGCCGACCCGACCGGGGTGCTCGGCCGGGCCGCCGCGCAGGGACCGCTGGTCATCTACTGCAAGTCGGGGATGCGGTCCGCGCGCGCCGCGGCCACGCTGGCGGCCGCGGGGTTCGCGGGGGTCCGGTCCCTCGAGGGCGGTATCGACGCGTGGACGCGCGACGTCGACCCGTCCCTGCCCGGGTATTGACGGAGGAGGTGGGTACCGTGGTCGACGTGAACGACGAGAGCCTGCCCGCGCACGTACGGGGCGCATTCGGTGCGACGGACGGCAGCGCCGTCCCCGTCGTGGCCGGATCGGGGACCGGCTGGCTCGTCTCGGCGCCGGGCGGACCGGTGGTGTTGCGTCCGGTCGCGGACACCGCGCTGGCCAACTGGGCGGCCCGTGTTCGCGAGAACCTCGAGGTGACCGGCCTGCGCGTGGCGCTGCCGGTGCGCTCGACCGACGGGCGGCACGTCGTCAGCGGGTGGCGCGCGGACCGGGCGGTCTCCGGTCGTCCGGAGGCCCGGGCCGATGAGACCATCGCGTGGTCGGTCCGCATCAACGCCGCGCTGAGCGAGGTCGAACGCCCCCGGATGGTGCGTCGTCCGTCGACCAGGCCGTGGGTCGAGACCGACTTGTTCGGTTTCGCCGAGGCCGCGGCGTGGGACGGCGACCCGGAGCGGGATCTCGCCCCCGGCATGGAGGACCGCGGCACACCGTTCGCCACTCATCGTGCGGCCGCCCTGCTCGGGGCCAAGGGGCTCATCCGGCACCGCCGACCCGTCGAGGTGGCCACCCCCGGGCTGGTGCACGGGGACCTCGCCCGCGGGCTGCTGTTCGACGCCTCCGCGGAGCCCGCACTGACCGACGTCGTGCCGTACGCCCGGCCCGCCTCGTGGTCCGCCGCGCTCGTCGCGGTGGACCACCTGTCATGGGGGACCGTCGACTCCGGCGTGCTCCTGCGGTGGGGTCACCTCGAGGAGTGGCCGCAGATGGTGCTGCGGGCGGCGGTGTTCCGGCTGGCGGTGCACGCGCTGCACCCGGGCTCGCGACCGGCGGCCATGGACGGCCTGCAGGCGATGGCCCGTCAGGTCGGCGAGTTCGTCGGTGACGCCGCCTGATGCCCACTGATCCGCGTCGAGCGAACAGTCGGTCCCGCGCGGTGGCCGTCCCGGTCGTGGCCCTGGTCGGGGTCGTCCTCGTCTCACTCAACCTCCGCACCGCCGTCACCTCCCTGAGCCCGCTTCTCGGGGTGATCGACGCCGAGATCGGTCTCGGCGCCGCCGGCATGGGCCTGCTCGGGATGATCCCCACCGCGATGTTCGCGGTCTGGGGTGTGCTCACCCCGGTGGCCCTCCGTCGCATGGGCCTCGAGGCCATGACCGTTCTCGCCATGGCCGCGGCCGCCATCGGTCAGCTGGTGCGTGCGGTCGCCCACGATCCCTGGGTGATGGGCGCCGGGTCGATCATCGCCCTGGCCGGCATGGGGATCGGCAACGTGGTGGCCCCGCCCCTGGTCAAGAAGTACTTCCCGCGGCACGTGGCCGCCGTGAGCATGGCCTACATCACCGGCCTGCAGCTCGGGACCGTCGTGCCCGCACTCGTGGCGGTGCCGGTGGAGGAGGCCGCCGGTTGGCGGGTCTCGATCGGGTGGTGGGCGGTCCTCGCCGTCGTCGCCGCGATCCCCTGGATGATCGAGATCCTGCGGCCCGGAACGCCCACCGGCGGTCCTACGGCGTCCGCCGCCGGCTCCACCGGGCAGCCGCAGCGGATCCGTCCGTGGCGCTCGCCGGTCGGCGTGGCCCTGGCTCTGTTCTTCGGCACCAACTCGTTGAGCACGTACGCGTTCTTCACCTGGCTTCCCGCGGTGGCCGAATCCATCGGGATGTCGCGTGCCGAGGGGGGTCTCGCGCTGGCCGTGTACTCGGCCATCGGCCTCGTAGCCGCGTTGGTCGTGCCCTGGGTGGCGGGTCGCTTCGAGGATCCGTACGCCGTCGTCGTCGTCTCCGTCGTGGCCTACCTGGCCGGCTTCGCCGGCCTGCTCTGGGCGCCCGGCGTCGCGCCGTGGCTGTGGATCTGCCTGCTCGGCGTGGGCCCCAGCACCTTCCCGCTGTGCCTGACGCTCATCAACCTGCGCACCCGTACCCAGGCCGGCTCGGCGGCGCTGTCCGGCTTCTCCCAGGGCGTCGGCTACACCGCCGCGTGCCTGGGCCCGATCGTGTTCGGGATGTTGCTCGACGGCCCCGGCCTCGCCGCGGGACTCGGATTCCTCACGGCCGTGCTGGCCGTCATGACCGTGGTCGCGCGCACCGCCTGCCGCCCGGTCATGCTCGAGGACACGCTGCGCTGACCCGCCGTCGTGCGCGGCGGGGCCGGGACCGCGGGGCAGGGGTCGGGGGTCACGGACGTGGGGCGAGGGGGATGTCGTAGGCGTGTGGTCTCATCGAGCCGTGACAGAGACCGCCTCCACCGCCCCTGACGCGCCCACTGCTTCTGACGCGCCCGGCGCCCCCGACCGGTCGAGTCCTGCCGTGGGCGGAGAGCGCTCGTGGCCAGCGGAGGTGGCGGAGCTCGTCGGCCGCGACTGGTCGGTTCCGAGGGGGCGGCAGGAGCGTTGGGTCGTGCGCGGCGGGCCGGGGAGCGGCAAGACCTCGCTGATCGTCGACATGCTGCGTGAGGCGGTCCTCGCAGGCGTGGGGTTGGACGGCGTGCTCGTCCTCGCCGGTTCCGCGCGTGCGGCGTCCGACCTGCTCGACGAGACCACCCGCGGGCTGCCGCCGGGGCTCGTCGTGGGAACGGACACCCCGGTTCGCACGGTGCACTCGCTCGCCCACGCGGTCGTGCGCCTGGCCGCGGCGCGGGTGGACGCCCCGCCGCCGCGGCTGCGCACGGGCGCGGAGCACGACGCGGTGATCCGCGAGACCCTGCTCGGGGAGCTGGCGGACGGTGCGCCGCACTGGCCCGAACAGATCCGCCCGGCGCTGTCCACGGTCGGGTTCGCGCGCGAGCTCCGCGACCTGCTGCTGCGATCGCTGGAGCGCGGGATCGGGCCACGTGAACTGGCCCGGCTGGGCAGAAGTGCGGGCC
Source organism: Dietzia sp. NPDC055877 (assembly GCF_053615975.1). NCBI lineage: Bacteria > Bacillati > Actinomycetota > Actinomycetes > Mycobacteriales > Dietziaceae > Dietzia > Dietzia sp. NPDC055877. Next base: position 217,831 of record NZ_JBSHCV010000004.1, read on the forward strand.
GGCCCACGTGGGTCGCCGCGGCCGGGTTCTTCCGTCGGCACGAGGAACAGATGGCGCTGCGCTCCGGCGTGCGCGGGGGCGAGTCCGACGTGCCCGAGGCGCTCAACGCCGCCGAACTGGTGGGTGCTGCGCTGGACGCCCTGATCGCGGACCCGGACCTGCGTGATCTGTTCCGTTCCCGCCGCCTCGTGGCGGTCGACGACGCGCACCATCTCGATCCGCTGGCCGCCGAGTTCGTGGCGACCATCGGCGGTGGGGCGGACGTGCTGGTGGTGGCCGAGGACGGGGACCAGTCGGTCTTCCGCTTCCGCGGCGCGGACGGCGGCCTGGCCCGGGCTGTGATCGACCAGGGCGGCCACGCGGTCGATCTCGCCGTGGGGCATCGGATGCAGCCCGAGGTGGCCGCGGTCGCCGCGCGGGTCGCCTCCCGGCTTCCCGGCTCGGCCCGGCACCGGCCGCGGGAGCACGGGGTCGGGCCTGGCAGGGCCGTCGGTTCGTCCGGAGCGCCCGGGCGGGGCGGGGCCGTGCAGGTCGCGGTCGCGGGGTCGGCGGCGGCGGAGGCCGCGCTGGTCGCGGACTTCATGCGCCGTCGGCACGTCCTGGACGGGGTGGACTACTCGGAGATGGCGGTCGTGACCCGCTCCCTGCCGCGGGTCGCCGATGCGCTGCTCGCCGCCCTGGACGCCGCCGGGGTGCCGGTCGTGGACGCGGGGGCCGAGCTCCCGCCCGCGCACGACCCGGTGGTCGCGGCGCTGCTGCTGCTCCTGCGCTCGGTTGCGGAGAGGGACGAGTTCACCGACGAGGACCGGATCCTCACCCTGCTCGCGGGACCGATCGGCCGGGCGGATGCCGTGGCGATGCGGCGCCTGCGGCGCGGGATCCGTCGTTCGGGCATCGGCGGGGCGGAGCCGAGCGCCACGACGCTGCGGCGGCTGGTTCTCGCGGACGGGGACGAGACACCCCCGGGACTGACCGTGGTGGAACTCGCGCCGATCACGCGGATCCGGCACGCGCGCGCCGCGGTGACCGAGCGGCTGCGCGCGGGCGGAAGCGCGGAGGAGGTGCTCTGGGAGGCCTGGTCGTCGGCACGTCTGGAACGCCGCCTCGTCCGCCAGGCGCTCGCCGCCGACGCGTGGTCCCGGTCCGCGGACCGCTCGCTCGACGCGGTCGTGTCGCTGTTCGATCACGCAGCGGACTTCGTCGATCGGGTGCCCGGCGGTTCCGTCCTGCTCTTCTGCGACATCGTCTCGGGCGCCGATCTGCCCGCGCCCCGCCGCGCCGACACCCGGGGCCGGGCCGGTGCGGTCAGCATCCTGTCGGCCCACGCCGCCGTCGGCAGGCAGTGGCGGTCGGTCGCGGTGTGCGGCGTCCAGGACGGGGTGTGGCCCGCCCCCCGCCGTCGCTCCGGCCTGCTCGGGGTCGACGAGTTGGTGGACCTCACCGAGCTCGCGGGCGGCGGGCCCCTGCCCTCGGAGGCCGAGCGTGCGGTGTCCTCCTCGGCCGCGAGGTCGGCCGAGGAACGCCGGTTGTTCTACGTGGCGTGCTCGCGCGCCCGCGACCACCTCCTGGTGACCGCCGTGGAATCTCCGGACGAGGGGGACGTGGCGCCGTCCCGGTTCGTCGACGAGATCGCCGACCTGGCCACCGCGGGGCACCCGTCCGGCCAACTCGGGCCGCTGCCGGGCCCCGCCCGGCACGCACCGACGGTGTTCACCCTCCCGCACCTGGTGGTCGACCTCAGGGCGGCCCTGCTCGACCCGGCCACCGATCCCGCCGACGCCGCGCATGCCGTGGGACTGCTCGCGGGCCTGCGGGATGCGGGGGTGGCCGAGGCCGACCCGGGGGCCTGGTTCGGCGCCGCCGAGCCCTCCACCAACACCCCGGCGTTCCCGGCCGCGGAGGGTGAGTCCCTCGCGGTGCTGTCCCCCTCAGGCTTCGGAACGCTCGAGGAGTGCCCGTTGCGCTGGTTCCTGCAGAAGATCAAGGGCGACTCCACCGACTCGGGCTCCGCGGCGGCGCTCGTGCGCGGCTCCGCCGTCCACGCCCTCACCCAGGCCGTCGAGGGCGGGGTCCCCGAGGACGCCATCCGTGCGGTGGTGCGGCGACGGGCGGAGGCACTCACGCTCGCACGCGGCTGGTTCGCGGAACGCGGAGCCGAGGAGATGGCCCAGATGGCCGAGACGTTCCGCCGCTGGCGTGGCGCCACCCGCGGCGAGTACACGACCGCCGGGGTGGAGGAGCCGTTCCAGTTCGACGTTCCCGGTGACGTCCGGGTCCGTGGACGGATCGACAGACTCGAGGCAACCGAGGCGGGACAGGTCGTCCCGGTCGACATCAAGACCGGCCGAAGCGCTGTCACCAAGGCCGAGGCGGCAGCCCATCCGCAGTTGGCGCTCTACCAACTCGCCGTCGCGCGCGGCGCGGTCGCCTCCGCCGGCGATCGCGAACCGGGCGGGGGGCTCCTGCTGTACCTCGCCGGGCGTGAGGACAAGCTGCCCACCGACCGGGTCCAGGACCCGCTGGGCCCCGAGTCCGCCGCCGCCCTGGACGAGCGGGTCGTCGAAGCCGGACGTTCCACCGTCGGGCCGGAGTACACCGCCCGGGTCGGCTCATGGTGTGACCACTGCGACGTGAAATCGAGCTGCCCCGCGCAACCCCAGGGAGAGCAGGTCACCGGATGAGCGCCCGCATCAGCCCCGCCGCGATCGCCGACGCCCTCGGCATCCACCGGCCGACGCCGGAACAGGCCGAGGTGATCGCCGGCCCCACCGAGCCCACGCTGGTACTCGCGGGAGCCGGAGCCGGCAAGACCGAGACCATGGCCGCCCGGGTGGTGTGGCTCGTGGCCAACGGTTACGCCAGACCCGGGGAGATCCTGGGCCTGACCTTCACCCGCAAGGCGGCGCAACAGTTGTCGAGGCGGATTCGTCGACGCCTCGAGGCGCTCGCGAGGAGCCAGCTGTGCGCGGGGCCCGGAGCGGATCCGGCGATCGCCGAGGCCATTCGTACCGAGGACCCGCAGATCTCGACTTATCACGCCTTCGCCGGGACGCTCCTCGGTTCCTACGGACTGCTGGTGCCGGTCGAGCCGGACTCCCGGCTGCTCACCCCGACGGCCGCGTTCCAGCTGGCCCATGACGTGGTCTCGCGGTGGGAGAGCCCGCTGACCACCGGCTCCGGCTCGGCGAAGATCACCCGTGATGTGCTCGCCCTCGCGGGCCAGCTGTCCGACCACCTGGTGACGACCGACGATCTGCGCGCCCACCCGGACCTGGTCACGACCCTCATCGCCACGCTCCCGCCCGGGCCGCGGCAGAAGGACACCCCGACGGCCTGGCTGAGTGGCTGCGCCGACGTGCAGGGCCACCGCGACGAGCTCGCCGACCTCGTGGATGCCGTCGCGGCGCGCATGCGCTCGGAGTCGGCGCTGGACCACGCCTCACAGATGGCGTTGGCCGCCACCGTCGCGCGGGACCATCCGGAGGTGGGACTCGCCGAGCGGCGGGCGTTCCGGGTCGTGCTGCTGGACGAGTACCAGGACACCGGGCACTCCCAGAGAGTCCTGCTGTCCTCGCTCTTCGGGGAGGGGGCGGATCCGGTGCCGGCGGTGACGGCCGTCGGTGACCCCATGCAGTCCATCTACGGATGGCGGGGCGCGTCGGCCTCCAATCTCGACAGGTTCCGCGAGGATTTCCCCCTGCCCGACGGCAGCGGGTCGCACCTGCGGGAGCTGACCACCTCGTGGCGGAACCCGCCTGAGGTCCTCGAGTTGGCGAACCGGATCACCGAACCGCTACGCGGACGCCCCGGCTCGATCCCCGTGCCGGAGCTCAAAGCCAGGCCGGGCGCCGAGCCGGCCGACCTGCTGGTGGCGGTACACGACACCGTCGACGACGAACGCGCGTGGCTCGCCGACCAGATCGCGGCGCGCTACCGGGCCGCGGTCGACGCCGGGCGGGTGCCCACCGCGGCTGTGCTGGTGCGGCGCAACGGCGACTCGGCCGCGATCGCCGACGCCCTCGAGGACCGCGACATCCCCGCCGAGGTGGTGGGCGTGGGCGGACTGCTCGACATCCCCGAGGTCGCGGATGTGGTGGCACTTCTCACCGTGGTCGCGCGGCCCGGAGCCGGGGCCGCGCTGCTGCGACTGCTTAGCGGATCCAGGTTCGCCCTCGGCGCCACCGACCTCGCGGCCCTCGCGCGCCGCGCCTCGCTTCTGTCCCTGCGCCGTTCCGCGCCTGCGACAGGTGTCGTGACGGACCTGCGCGCGCTCGAGGAGATCCTCGACGACATCGCGCGCGGCGAGGAGATCGACACCGCCGGACTGGCCGATGCCCTGGCAGACCCGGGCCCGGAGAAGGACTACAGCGCTGCGGGCGCCGCCCGCATCGACGACCTCGCCGGGATCGTCTCCGCGCTACGCTCGCGCGCGTCCGCACCACCGGCCCGACTCGCCGCCGCAGCCGAGAAGGCCCTCGGTCTCGACGCCGAGGTGCGGTTGCGTCAGCGGACGGGTGGAGGAGACGCCAGAGAACAGCTCGACCAACTGCAGGAGATCGCGGCCGGATTCCGGCCCGAGAGCGGAACAGGCCTCGACGCGTTCCTCGCGTACCTCGATCTCGCCCGCAGTGTCGACGGAGGGCTCGCTCGCGGCGAGGTGGTGGCGGCTCCCGGACGCGTTCAGATCCTCACCGTCCACTCGGCCAAGGGGCTCGAGTGGGAGATCGTCGGGGTGCCCCACCTGTCCACCGGGATCTTCCCCTCCGGCCAGGCGCCCGAGACGTCGCTCCGGACCGCGACGCAGCTTCCCGAACAGCTTCGCGGGGACAGGGAATCGGAGGAGAACCCGGGCGGGGTCCCGGTGCCACGACTCGACGACGTCACCGACCGCAAGCTCCTGGAGACCGCGCTGGGTGGCCACATCGACCGTGTCAGACGGCGTTCGCTCGATGAGGACCGGCGGCTGTACTACGTGGCGGTCACCCGGGCCGAACAGACGCTCCTGCTGTCCGGGTCGCACTGGGTCGGCGCAGCAGCCGCGCCCCGCGGGCCGTCGGAGTTCCTCGACGAGGCTCTGGAGGCGTGTCGCGGTGACCGGCCGGTGGGTGTGATCGACCACGCCGTCGTCACCCCCAGCCCCACCAACCCCGCCACCTCGCGAAGGATCGAGGCGACCTGGCCCCGCGAGGTGGCTCCGAACCTCCTGGCCACGGCCCGGGCCGTGGACGCCGCGGCACCGGTGGACCCCGAATCACAGGATCCGCCCGACGCCGGGCCGGCGCGGCGCTGGCACCTCGAGGCCGCGCCGCTGTTGGCCGACGCCCGGCGCGCCGCCGAAATGCGCGACCAGGTGATCCTGCCCCGGCGCCTCACCGCGGGGGAGGTCGTCGCCATGGCGGCGAACCCCGAGGCGTTCGCCGACCGCCTGCGCCGACCCGTGCCGTTCCGACCCGACCGCTTCGCACGCCGGGGGACCCGCTTCCACGCCTGGCTCGAGCACCGGTTCGGTGCCACCCATCTGCTCGACATCGACGACCTGCCCGGGGCGGGCGACCAGGGGGCCGACGACGGGCTGTCCGAGGCGGACTTCACCGCACTCCAGGAGGCCTTCGAGAGATCGCGATGGGCCCGGAAGACGCCGCACGCGGTGGAGGTGCCGTTCGAGGTCGGTCTCGGTGAACACCTGCTGCGGGGCCGGATGGACGCGGTGTTCGCCGACGGTGACGGGTGGGTCGTCGTGGACTGGAAGACCGGGCGGGTCCCCGCTGAGGCCGACATGCCCGCCATCGCCCTGCAGTTGGCGGTCTATCGGTTCGCGTGGGCGCAGATCCTCGCCGGGAGGCAGGGGCGTGAGGTGCCTCTGGAGAAAGTGCGCGCCGCGTTCCACTATGTGCGGCCGGGCCGGACCATCGAGCCCGCCGACTTACCGGGCGCCGACGACCTCCTGCGGTTGCTGTCCGACGGGCCGCGCCGCGCGCCGGGGGAGGGGCAACGTCAAGGCGGGGTCGGCTAACTGTGATGTCCAGGGAGGTTGGTCAGTCGGGTGACCGGTGGCTGACGTGGTGCCGCCCCGCGACGGGGCCGACCCGGTTGTTGTCCGGGGGGCGAGCCATAGGAACCGATTGTCCGTCTAGAGTGAGGCGTCTCGGAAAGAGACCGTCGCGGAAACGGAGTAGCCGATGGTGAGGAAGCGCGTGCTCGCGTCCCGGTTCCGCGACAGTGATCCGATCGACGAGAGCCCGGACCACATCCTCGTCGGCGTGGTGAGTATCCCGGAGAACACCGAGAGCCCGTGGCGCCTCATCGGCAAGCGGATCCTCATCGCCGTTCTCGCACTGCTGTCGGCGGCCGTGGTCGTCTACCTCGATCGTGACGGGTACGACGGCGGCGGGGGAGCCGACGGCCACCTCACGATCATCGACTCGATCTATTACGCGACGGTCTCCCTGTCCACCACCGGCTACGGTGACATCACCCCGGTCACCCAGCAGGCGCGGCTCATCAACACGGTGATCATCACCCCGCTGCGCCTGGTCTTCCTCATCCTGCTCGTCGGTACGACACTGTCCGTGCTCACCGAACAGTCCCGACAGGCATTCAAGATCCAGCGCTGGAGGAGTCTCGTGCGCAATCACACCGTCGTCGTCGGCTACGGCACCAAGGGCCGTTCATCTGTGGCCGCCATGCTCGCCGATGAGATCTCGCCGGAGGACATCGTCGTCGTCGACACCGACCCCCAGGCGCTCAAGGCCGCGGCCGCCCGCGGGCTCGTCACCGTCCAGGGCTCGGCGACCCGATCGGACATCCTCAAACTCGCTGGTGTCAGCCGGGCGGCGGCCGTCGTGGTGGCCACCAACACGGACGACACCGCGGTACTGGTCACGCTCACCGCCCGCGAGCTCGCACCGAACGCCAAGATCGTCGCGACCGTCCGCGAATCCGACAACAAGCACCTGCTCAAACAGTCCGGCGCGGACTCCGTGGTGGTCTCCGCCGAGACCGCCGGACGACTCCTGGGCCTGGCCACCATCACCCCGACCGTCGTGGGGATGATGGAGGACCTGCTGACCCCCGACGAGGGCTTCTCCATCGCGGAACGCCGCGTCGAGGAGGCGGAGATCGGCGGCTCACCGCGACATCTGGCCGAGCTCGTCCTGGGGGTCGTGCGCAAGGGGCAGCTCATCAAGGTCAACGAGCCGGAGGCCGACGCGCTGGAGTCCGGGGACAGGCTGCTCTACATCCGGATGGTCTCCGGCTGACGCCGGTCGCGGACTAGGCTCGTCGCAGCCCCTCGACCCGTGATAAGGACTCATCTGCGATGCCACTGGACTTCATGCTCGACTCCGACCCGGTGCTGTCCGTGGCCGCTCCCGAACGGGCCGCGAACCTCCGACAGAACGCCGAAGCGCTGGCCGGAGGCTGGGTTGACGCGCGGGTGATGCGCATCGACCAGCGCAACCGGTTCGCGGTCGAACCCACCGAAGAGGGCCGGCAACGCGTCCTGCTCGAACCGGCGATGCTGTTCGCCGAGACGCTTCCCGACGACGCGGTCTTTCTCGGCTCCACCGATGAGGGGCGCCACATCTGGGCGGTCAACGCCGAAGACCTGCCCGACGACCCGGCGGTGACGAACCTCCGTCGATGCGGAGCCGACCTGATCGAGGGGCACGGCTCGCTGGCCTCGCAGGCCGTCGCGGTCCTCGGCTGGCACCGCGACAACGTCCGCGGGCGCGAACCTCAGCACCATCCGAAGCGGGTCGACGCGGGGTGGGCGATCGAAGACGCCTTCCACGGCGGCCCCGAATACCCGAGGACCGACCCGGCCGTGATCTGTCTCGTCCACGACGGGGGCCGGCAGGTCCTGCTCGCGCGGCAACCGATCTGGCCGGCCGGGATGTACTCGCACGTCGCCGGGTTCGTCGAGGCGGGCGAGTCACTCGAGGGCTGCGTGCGCCGCGAGGTCGCCGAAGAGGTGGGCGTGGCGGTGGACAGGGCCCGCTACCTCGGCAGCCAGCCGTGGCCGTTCCCGCGCTCGCTCATGGTGGGCTTCCAGGCCCTGGCGGACCCGGCTGCGCCGATCGCCCTCGAGGACGAGGAGATCAGCGAGGCCAGGTGGTTCGACGTGGACGAGGTGCGCGCGGCGCTGGACGGCCACGGGGAGTTGATGGTGGCGCCGCCGGTCTCCATCGCGCACGTGATGCTGCGCTCCTGGGTCGCGGCGGTCGATCGCGACGGCGGCGCCTGACCGCTCCTCGATCAGGCTCCGGCGAGCTCGGCGAGCTTCGCCCGCACCTGCGAGGCCGGGGGGTTGGTGGCGGTGGTGCCGTCCGAGTACAGGGCGGTCGGCACGACCCGGTTTCCGTCGTTGACGCTCTCGACGAACGCGGCGGCCTCGGCGTCGGACTCCACGTCGATCTCCGCGTAGCCGATCTCCTTCTCGTCCAGCAGCTTCTTCAACCTCGTGCAGAAGGGGCACCACGTGGTGGTGAACAGGGTCAGCGGTCCGGTGGTCTCGGGTGTCGTCACTTCACTCATGTCCGGATCCAACGCCCGCGCTCCAGCGAATCATCCCCGGGGGAGGCCGGGGGCATGATGTCGGACGGGGATGCCACGATGGGGGCGTGAGTGACATGCAGCGGGCAGGTGGGGGAGGCTGGGCCGACAGGGAGCAGGCCCGGGAGCAGGCCGCGCAGCGGGTAGGGCAGCAGCCCGGCCCGCACCGCGATGCCGGGCGGGCCGGGTCACGCCCGGGCGGTGCCGGATCCGTGCTCGAGGGCCTCGATCCCCAGCAGCGTCACGCCGTGCTCGCGCCGCGCGGACCGGTCTGCATCCTCGCCGGCGCCGGCACGGGTAAGACCCGGACCATCACCCGGCGTATCGCGCACCTGGTCAACACGGGTCACGTGCGGGGCGATCAGGTCCTGGCGGTGACGTTCACGGCTCGCGCGGCCGGGGAGCTCCGGATGAGGCTCGCCGGGCTCGGCATCGCGGACGCGGGAACCGGGCCCGTCCAGGCGCGGACCTTCCACTCGGCGGCATTGCGGAACCTGTCGTACTTCTGGCCCCAGGTGTACGGGGAGGAGCCGTGGCAGCTGCTGGACGGGCAGTTCCGGGCCGTGGCCCAGGCGGTGCGCAGGGTGGGCCTGGATCCGAGCACAGAGACCATCCGAGACGTGCTCACGGAGATCGGCTGGGCCAAGTCGAGCCTGCTCACCCCGGGCACCTACGCCGAGCAGGCGCTAGCGCTGGGGCGTGACCTGCCGGTCCCCGCTCCCGAGGTCGCGCGCGCGTTCCGGGCGTACGAGGATCTCAAGGTCTCGGGCCCGGTGCGAATGCTGGACTTCGACGATCTCCTCGGGCACATGGCGGATCTGGTGGAGGACGTCCCGGCGATCGCGGAGGAGTTCCGCGATCGCTACCGCTGCTTCGTCGTGGACGAGTTCCAGGACGTCACCCCTGCCCAGCAGCGCCTGCTGAGCGCATGGCTCGGCAAACGCGACGATCTCACGGTGGTGGGGGACGTCAACCAGACCATCTACTCGTTCGCCGGGGCCGAGCCGGACTTTCTGCTGGGCTTCGCCGACCGGTACCCGGGCGCCACCGTGGTCCGGCTGGAGTCGGACTACCGGTCGACTCCGCAGGTCGTGGACCTGGCGAACGTCGTGATCGGCGCCGGTGCCGGACGTTTCCGCACTGCCGGGCTGACGCTGACGGGTATGCGGCCACCGGGCCCCGAGCCGCAGCTGAACGAGTACGCCGACGAGGATTCGGAGGCGGAGGCCGTGGCTGGCGCGGTCGCGGACCTCGTCCACGGCGGCCTGGACCCGTCGGAGATCGCGGTGTTGTACCGGGTCAACGCCCAGTCCGAACGGATCGAGGCCGCGCTCGAGCAGGCCGGAATCGGTTACCGGCTCAAGGGCGGGGAGGGCTTTTTCGAGCGGCCTGTGATCCGACGGGCCATGTCGACGATCGACCGGATGGTCGACGGTTCCGACGAGGCGACCGTGCAGGCGGGCGCCCGGCTCACGGACCCCACCGAGGTGGTGGCGGCCATCAGGCAGGCACTGGAACCCCTCGGGTTGACCGCCGCCGAGCCGTCCGGTGCCCAGGCCCGCGAGACCTGGAACGCCCTGACCGCTCTGGTCGGGCTGGCCGAGGAGATCGCCACCGCCGAGTCCCGGCCCGGCGTGCTGCCGGTGGTCGCCGGGCTCCGCGAGCGGGCCGCCGCACGTCACGCCCCCGACGAGCGAGGGGTCACGCTGGCATCGTTCCACGCGGCCAAGGGCCTGGAGTGGGACGCGGTGTTCCTCATCGGGGTCCACGAGGGCAGTCTGCCCATCAGCCACGCGATCAACGCCGGGCCGGATGCCATCGAGGAGGAACGCCGGCTCCTGTACGTGGGAATCACGCGGGCCCGGGAGCACCTGTCGCTGTCGTGGAGCCGTAGCCGACGCGCGGGAGGCAGGGCGACCCGGCGACCGAGTCGCTTCCTCGACCCGGTCCGCCCGGCAGGGGTCCCGGCGGCGCCCAGACGCAGCTCGGACTCCTCGGACAAGGGCCGGTGCCGGAGCTGCGGGGAGAAGCTCACCGGGCCCATGCATCGGGCGCTGGGTCTGTGCCCGGACTGCGCCGTGGAGGTGGACACCGGCTTGTTCGAGCGGTTGCGGGACTGGCGCAAGGACACCGCGGAGCGGATCGGCAAGCCCGCCTACACGGTCTTCACCAATGGCACCCTGGCGCAGATCGCGCGCGACAGGCCGGCCGACACCCGGGCTCTCGGCCGGATCGGCGGGATCGGGGCCCACAAGCTGGGCGAGTACGGCGACGATGTGCTGCGACTGATCCGCGAGGGCTGACGCGGCGGCGAACGCTGTCACCACGGGCCGGGGCTGGTCAGAGACCCGCCTCAGTCCTCGTCGGCGAAGATCTCCGGCATCCAGCGCCGCACGATCTGCTGGTACGGGGCGGTCGCCTGCAGCTGGCACAGCATGCCCACTGATGCCGACAGGACCCGGTGGATCAGCACATACTCGCGCGGCAGGGTGAATGAGCGCGACGTGCGGAACTCCCGTCCCGAGACGTCGCCGTACACCGCGAGGATGCCCTGCATCCAGGCGCGATCGAAGTGGAACGTCGGCTCGCGCATCGGCTCGATGAACGGGCCGAGGAACGCCATCGCGTCCTCCGGTTCGAGCCCCCCGCGGCCCACGTAGCCGGCCCGGGTCATCAACGCGACCAGGTCGTCGCTCCGGTTCTGGAGAGCGAGCCGCATCATCGAGGTCAGGGCCGGAGGGAACCCCTCGGGCAGCGGGATGGACGCGCCGAAGTCCAGCACGACCATCCGGCCGTCGTCGTCGAGCAGGAAGTTCCCGGGGTGTGGGTCGCCGTGCATCAATCCGACCCGGGCCGGGGAGCTGAACTGGAACTCCGCGAGCAGTGCCGCGGCCCGGTCGCGCTGCTCCTGCGAACCCGCCACGGAGATCTTGCTCAGCGCACGGCCGTCAGCCCATTCGGTCACCAGGACCTTGGGGGAGGACGCCAGCACCGAGGGGACGCGGATCTGCGGGTCGTCGGCGAACACGGTGGCGAAGACGCGTTGCGTGTCGGCCTCGTGGCGGTAGTCGAGTTCGGAGACCGCGCTGTCGTACAGCTCGTCGATCACGCCCTTGACGTCGGTACCGGGATTGAGCGGCCGGAGCAGTGGGGCGAGGCGGCGCAGCTGCCGCAGGTCGGATCGCAGCGCCTCGTCGGCGCCCGGGTACTGGACCTTGACGGCCACCTCGCGGCCGTCGGACCAGACGGCGCGGTGCACCTGGCCGATCGACGCGGCAGCCGCGGCCTCGCCGTCGAACTCCGTGAAGCGGTCGCGCCACTTCAGGCCCAGCTGGGCGTCCAGGACCTTCTCGACCTCGTCCGCGGGAAGCGGCGGTGCCTCGGCCTGAAGTTTGGTGAGCGCCTCCCGGAACGGCTCGGCGTACCTGTCGGGCATGCCGGCCTCGAACACGCTCAGTGCCTGCCCCACCTTCATGGCGCCGCCCTTGAGCTCGCCCAGGACCGCGAAGACCTGCTCGGCGGCCTGATCGGCGAGTTCCTCGGTCAGGTCGCCCTCGCCGCGGCCCAGAGCGCGGCGGCCCAGGGAACTTGCGGCGCGGCCGGCGATGCCCAGCGGCAGCCCCGCGAGTCTTGCTGCACGTCGGGATGAGGTGCGGGGAAGTTCTGACACGACACAATCATGACAGAGGACGCGCCTGCGTCGTCGCCCCACAGTCGCAGCCCCGGTCAACCGGCCATTCCCGACGTTTCCACAGACCTTCCGCGGGATTGATCTCGACGGTGGCGCCGACCGTCTGGAGCGGCGCGTCGGGCTGGCGGGTCGCCGACACCTCGGCCAGCACCAGTGCGGCGGCCGCGGTGAGCGCCGGGACCCCGGCCTCGGAGGCGTGGTCGACGAGCTGGGCGGCGACGAACGGCCACCGCGGGTCTTGCCGCGCCCGGAACAGGTCGGTGCACCGCAGACAGGGGCTGGCCCCGGGTACCACCGTCGGGCCCACCACCACCCGTCCGTCGCGGCAGTACGCGTGCAGGTGCGTCTGCCCGGACCGGTTGAGTACAGCGGTCACGACCGGGTCCACGGCGACGGTGTCGGTGAGGATCACCAGGTCGGGGGCGGGGCCGCGGCGAAGCCACGGTGGCCGGTCGGCGTCGAGGGTCAGACCCGGGCTGGCGCCGGTGGTGACCCGGCAGCCGTTCACCGACAGCGGTCCGCGGAGGATCTCAGAGATCTGACCCGCTCCCTGGATATGCACTCGCCGTACCGGCGCGGGTCTGGGCCCCTCGCCGGACGGGAGCGGGCCGTCTGGCGCTGCGGGGTTGTCGCGGGAGGCCCGCCGGCCGGCGCGGTGGAGCCGAACGTGGCCGAGGTCCGCCAGACGTAGGAGGATCCGGGCGACCTCGGCCGTCTCGTCGTCGTCGACCCCGACGCGGGCGGCCGCCGACTCGATGGTGCCGCCACCCTTCAACCCGGTGAGCACCGCGGCCAACCCGCGCGCCCCCAGGCGGGCAGGGGCGCGCACGACCACCGCGCGGTCGGGCGCCAGGCCGACCTGCACCGACCCGGGGTCGCGGACCACCACGACGGTCCCGGGCCGCAGGCGCGCCCGGACGGGGGTTGCCACTGTCGAGGGCGCAGGCGGAGAGCTCATGCGGCCATCGTGGCACGAGGCCGCCCGCGGAACGCCTCGGAGAGACCAGGTTATCCACAGGCGCGCGGTCCCTGTCCGGCCTGTGGATTCGTGCTGTCGGAGAGGTCGTCTACGGTGGTCGCCGTGCCGCCCACGCCCGCTGACCACACCGGACTGCCCACGAGCCCCGACGATCCGCGGATCGACGTGCGTCGGTCGAAGCGCCGCAAGCGCACGGTGTCGGCGCGGGTCGAGGGGGAGACGGTCGTGGTGCTCATGCCCGCAGGTCTGCCCAGGTCGGAGGAGCATCGTCTCATCGCGCAGATGCTGGCCAAGTTGGCCCGGTCGGGTCGCCGACGCGGGACGCGGTCCTCGGACGCCGAACTGATGGAGCGTGCGGGGGAGCTGTCGAAGAAGTGGCTGGACGGGCGGGCGGTGCCGGCGTCGGTGCGGTGGGTGCCGGCCATGAGCACGCGCTGGGCGTCGTGCTCGCCCGGTTCGCGGGAGATCCGGATCAGTGAGTCGCTGCGGGACGTGCCGTCGTACGTCCTCGACTACGTGGTGGTGCACGAGCTGGCGCACCTGGTGGTTCCGGGCGGGCATCCGCCGGAGTTCTGGCAGCTGGTGCGATGTTATCCCCGGACAGAGCGGGCGATGGGCTATCTCGAGGCGTACTCGCGGGTGCTGCGGTCCGGTGCGGCCGGCGGAGGATCAGCTGGCGAAGGGGACCAGGAGCCGGGCGAGGGCGTGGGAGATCTCGTCGACGACAGCGCGGAGTAGGCGCCGACGCCCCGCGCCGACGCCCCGGAACGCAGAGGAGAACCACGACGACGACACCACGACGACGGGCCGGCCGCCACCGGCAGCCGGCCCGTCGCGGGGCGTCACCTCTCAGGCCTTGTCCTGCGGCCCTTCGGAGTCGGAGGCGTCGTCACCGGCGTCACCGCCGGATTCGCGCAGGAACCGCTCGATCTCGTCGACGCCGCTCGAATCGCCGGTGGACTCGTCGAGCAGCCGGTCGATCACGGCTGCCGGATTCTCGAGGTCCTCGCCGACGGGCAGAAGATCGGGATGATGCCACAGGGCGTCACGACGTTCGGTGCCGACGGCCTCGCCGACACGACGCCACAGCTCAGAGGCCTCGCGGGCCTTCCGCGGCCGCAGCTCGAGCCCCACGAGGGTGGAGAAGGCCTGTTCGGCGGCACCGCCGGTGGCGCGGCGGCGCAGCCACATCTCGCGCAGCTTGTCGGAACTGGGCAGCCGGTCGCCCACCGCGGCGGTCACCACCGCGTCGACCCAGCCCTCGACGAGCGCCAGCAGCGTCTCGAGCCGGCCGAGCGCCGCCTCGTTGACGTTGGTCACCTTGGGGCCGATCGCGCCCTCACCACCGGAGAACAGCTCCTGCAGCTTGGCGGGGTCCTGGAGGATCGACGGGTCGAGTCCGGAGGCCAGATCGTCGAGCCCGGAGGTGTCCACGCGGATCCCGCGGGCGTACTCCTCGACGGTGGCCAGGAACCGGGCGCGTAGCCACGGAGCGCCGGCGAACAGTCGCAGGTGCGCGGCCTCACGGGCGGCGAGGAACACCACGACCTCCTGCCGGGGCAGCTCGAGCTCGTCGGCGAACGCGTCGATCGCGGTGGGGCAGAGCGCGGCCACTCCGTCGTCACCGAACGGCAGGCCCACCTCGGAGGAGAACAGCACGGCGGGCGCGAGCTTGCCGAGCCCTTGCCCGAGCTGCATGCCGAAGCCCATGCCGCCCATCTGGTCGAGCATCCCCAGCAGCGGACCGGCGATCTGCCGCGCCTCCTCGGGCATCGCGCCCTTGGTGGCGGAGTTCATCTGCTCGGCCACGGGGGTGCAGATCTTCTCCCAGGTGGGCAGCGACTGCTCGACCCACTGCTGCGGAGTCCACGCCTCGGTGCGGTGGACACCGGTGGGGAACACGGTGGTGTCGTCCAGCCACAGCTCGGCGAGCCGGACCGATTCCTCGGCGGCGGTGCGCGAGGCGTCGGTGACCACGGGCGTGCGGCCGAGCGCCTGAAGGGCGACGGTCCGTGCCAACTGGTAATTGACCGGGCCGGAGCTGCCGGGGCCGGACATGGCCGAGCCCATGGAGCCGAGCATCTGTCCGAACTGGGAGATCATCTTGCCGAGGTCGCCGAACTGCGAGGGGTCGAAGCCGCCGGGGCCACCGAAGCCGAAGCCACCGGGCCCACCCGGGCCGTCGGAGCCGCCCGGGTTCTTGTCCCGGTCGTCGCCTCGCCCGTCGTCGTCGGAGGCAGAGAAACCGAAGGGCTGGTTCATGCCACAACGGTACAGCGTGCAGGGGCGCGGGGTCCGGCCGCGACGCCACCGGACGGGGGAGCGGACTACCCTGTGCTGGGTGAGTCGCCGCTTGTTCACCCTGTTCGCCGCGTTGGTCCCGGCGGTGCTGTTGCTCGTCCTCGCGACGTCGGCCACGGTGCCCCTCGTCTCGATGGGACCCGGCCCGACGTACGACACACTCGGCCGGGCGCAGGTGGAGACGGAGGGCGGCGGCGTCGAGGAGGTCCCGGTCATCGAGGTGACCGGGCGTCAGACGGATGAGACCACCGGGTCGCTGCGGATGACCACGGTCGCGGTGCGGGACCGCCTGACCCTGATGGACGCGATGCGCTTCTGGCTGGATCCGGCGCAGGTCGTGGTCCCGCGGGATCAGGTGTTCCCGCCGGACCGCTCGCGCGACGAGGTACGTGAGTCCAACGTCGCGGAGATGGTGGGGTCGGAGAACAGCGCGGAGGCCGCGGCCTACCGCTACCTGGGGATCCCCATGAAGCCGCGGGTCGAGGGGGTGGACCCGGACGGTCCGGCGGGGGGCCGCCTGGAGCCGGGCGACATCCTCACCTCGGTCGACGGCGCGCGGGTGTCCGATGCCGCCGAGGTGGTGGAGGAGGTGTCCGCGCACCGCCCGGGTGACGAGGTGGGTATCGGCTTCCTCCGTGCCGACGAGGAGATGATGACGACGACGACACTGGCCCCGGCCGGTCCGGATGGTGATCCCGAGCAGGGCCGTCTGGGCATCCTCGTCGGGGACACCCCTGCCGACGGCACGGATGTGCAGATCTCGGTGGCGCCGGACGTCGGCGGCCCCTCCGCCGGACTGATCCTGGCGATCGCGATCGTCGACCGGCTCTCGCCGGGTGAGGCGACCGGGGGTGCGGACGTCGCCGGTTCCGGCACGATCCGACCGGACGGCACCGTCGGCTCGATCGGCGGGATCCGCCACAAGATCCGGGCCGCCAGCGAGGAAGGGGCCACGGAGTTCCTGGTTCCGGCGGCCAACTGTGGGGAGGCTGTGCAGAGTCCCCCGGAGGGCATAAGGCTCATCGAGGTCTCCACGCTCTCCGGCGCGCTGGAGGCGCTGGAGACCGCGGCTTCCGGGGGTGAGCCACCGACCTGCGGCTGAGGCGTGGCATTTCCGTAAGGTGGGACCAACGAGCATGTCCGCCCCAGCAGTCCAGGAGCAACACCTGTGTCCGTCCGCCCACCCGGCAATTCGCCCGGCCGGCCTCTCGCGATCTCGCGTCGCGGCCGTGCCGTCGCCATCGCCGTCGTCGTCGTCATCATCCTCATCCAGGTCCTACCCAGGCTGAACTCCACCTACACGGACTGGCTGTGGTTCGGAAGCGTCGACGCCACCAGCGTGTTCCGTACCGAACTGCTCACGCGGCTCGGCCTCTTCGTGGTGGTGGGCCTGTTCATCGGTATCGCGGTGGCGACCGGCATCGTGCTGGCCTTCCGCTTCCGGCCGGTGTTCCTCGCGCAGGCGGGCCTCCCGGACCCGCTGACCCGCTACCGGGCCGCGATGGGCGGTTCGCCGGCCAAGACCGTGATCTGGATCCCGATCGTGCTCGGTGTCCTGGCCGGTGCGGTCGCACAGACCGGCTGGCAGACCGTGTTGGCGTTCTTCAACTCCACGCCGTTCGGTCAGACGGACCCGCAGTTCGGGCTCGATATCTCCTTCTACGCGTTCCAGTTGCCGATGTGGCGCTCGATCGTCACCTGGGTGATGCTCGCGGTGGTGCTGGCATTCCTGGCCAACCTGCTCACGCACTACATCGTCGGCGGGCTGCGGCCCGGCGCGCGTGAGGGTGCGCTGACGCGCGCGGCCCGGATCCAGCTGGTGACGCTGGCCGGCATCTTCGTCCTGACGAAGGCGGCGGCGTACTGGCTCGACCGGTACGAGCTGCTGTTCCGCGAGAACGCCACCTTCACCGGCGCCGGCTACACCGACGTCAATGCCGTCATGCCGGCCAAGATCTTCATGTTCGCCGTGGCGCTGGTCTGTGCGGTGGCGTTCTTCTCGGCGATCGTCATCAAGGATCTGCGGATCCCGGCGCTGGCGACGGTGCTGCTGCTGTTCTCCGCGCTCGTGGTCGGCTCCGCGTGGCCGCTGGCGGTCGAGCAGTTCTCGGTCAAGCCCAACCGTGCCGAGAAGGAGCGCGAGTACATCGCCCGGAACATCGAGGCCACCAGGGCGGCGTATGACATCGGCGACGACCGGGTCACCTACATCGAGAACTGGGGCGCGGCCAACCCCAACCCGCGCGAGGCGGCCTCGGACATCACCACGCTGTCGAACGTGCGCGTGCTCGATCCGAACGTGCTGTCCCCGACGTTCACCCAGCAGCAGCAGCTACGCAACTTCTACGGTTTTCCCGACACGCTGAGCATCGACCGGTACACGATCGACGGCGAGATGCAGGACTTCCTCGTGGCGGCCCGCGAGCTCAACCCGTCCTCACTGCAGGCCAACCAGCGGGACTGGATCAACCGGCACACCGTCTACACACACGGCAACGGCTTCGTGGCGGCGCCGGCCAACCGGGTCAACGAGATCGCGGACGACGCGGGCTCGGACCGGGGTGGCCTGCCCAACTACCAGGTCTCGGACCTCGACGCGATCAACAACGACCAAGAGATGATGATCCCGGTCACGCAGCCGCGCATCTACTTCGGTGAGCTCATCGCCCAGTCGGATCCGGACTACGCGATCGTGGGGAACAACGGCGACGGCCCGCGCGAGTACGACACGGACACCGAGCAGTACACCTACACCGGTGAGGGCGGCGTGCCGCTGGGTGGCTGGATCAACCGCACTGCCTATGCGCTCAAGTTCGCCGAGCGCAACATCCTGTTGTCCGGTCTGATCGGCGCCGACTCGAAGATCATCTACGACCGCGATCCGCGGGACCGCGTGCAGAAGGTGGCCCCGTGGCTCACCACGGACACCAACACCTACCCGGCCGTGATCGACGGGCGCATCAAGTGGATCGTCGACGGTTTCACCACCCTCAAGACCTACCCGTACGCGGAGCTGAGTTCTCTCGAGGCCATGACCTCGGATTCGCTCAGCGACGGCGGTGGCCGGGCGTTGCCGGACGAAAAGGTCTCGTACATCCGCAACTCGGTCAAGGCGACGGTCGACGCCTATGACGGCACGGTGGATCTGTACGCGTTCGACGAGTCCGACCCGGTGCTGCAGACATGGATGAAGGCCTTGCCTGGCATCGTCCAGCCCGAGTCCGAGATCTCCGAGGAACTGCGGGAGCATTTCCGGTACCCGGAGGATCTGTTCAAGGTGCAGCGTGAACTGCTGGCCAAGTACCAGGTCGACGACCCGGGCCAGTTCTTCACCAACGACGCGTTCTGGTCGGTGCCGTCCGATCCCACGGTCACCTCGTCGATCCAGAACCCGCAGACGCCGCCCGCGAGCGGTCCCATCGGCGGGCCCGCCGGCGGCAACACCGGTGGTGCGGGAGGCGGCACGCAGACCGCCGAGCGCGAAGGGCCGAGCCAGCCGCCGTACTACGTCGTGGCCTCGGACCCGTCCGAACCGGATTCGGACACGCCCTCGTTCCAGCTCATCTCCGCTTTCCGCGGGTACGAGCGCGAGTTCCTGGCCGCGCACATGTCGGCCAGTTCGGACCCGGAGACGTACGGCGACATCACGGTCCGTGTGCAGCGGCCCACCGAGCCGCTCGCCCAGGGCCCCAACCAGGCGCAGGACATCATGATCGCCTCGCCGGCCATCGCCCAGGACCGGCGTCTGTGGGGCGAGACCGCGGAGATCACGGAGGGCAATCTCCTGGCGCTGCCGCTGGCCGGGGACTCGGTCCTGTACGTGGAGCCGATCTACACGCAGCGTAAGGACCAGGACTCGGCGTTCCCGCGTCTGCTGCGCGTGATGGTCACCTATGACCGCGCGGTCGGCTACGCGCCCACCCTGTACGAGGCGCTCAAGCAGGTGGGGATCGAGACCGACCCGAACGCCGTCCGTATCGACGAGAGCGGCGCGGCCGAGGCGGAGGCCGAGGAGAACACGTCCCGACCCGGCAGCGGCAATGAGAGCTCAGCGCCCCGTCCGTCCACTCCGCCGACGACCGGTGGGGGCGAGGGCAGCAGCGCTGACCGCGGCGCCGCGGTGCGCGAACTCAACTCCGCGTTGGCGGCCGTCCGGTCGGCGCAGAGCAGTGGCGACCTCGGCGATCTGGGTCAGGCGCTCGACGACCTGCAGGCCGCGGTCGACGCCTACCAGGCACTCGGCAACGGGTAGCTGACGCGGCACTCGGGCCCGCCCGGGTCGGTCCACCTCACGGAGGCCGACCCGGGCGTCGTCGTTGGCGGGCCCGATTCCAGCGCGTTGACCTGCGGCGATTCAGGTTCTGGTGTGCGTTCGGTCACGTTCTCGTCGATTCGCGTTCACCGATTTGCTTTGTTCGCCAAGTGGCACGTAGTGTCATACACGCAATCGACGCGGGGTGGAGCAGCTCGGTAGCTCGCTGGGCTCATAACCCAGAGGTCGCAGGTTCAAATCCTGTCCCCGCTACCACTGAACGAAGCCGGTGCGAGAATTCCTCGCGCCGGCTTTCGTCGTCGTTGGCCCGTGATTCGCCATTCCTTTCCTTAGAGGGCGCTGGTCAACGGCCGCCCGTGGACAGTTGACTCTTCCGATTGTGATTCGCCCGTCGGACCCGGCAAGTGACTCCCGATCCGACAGGTGAGCCGCAGTCCAGCAGGTGAAGCGCTATCCGGCAGGTGGGGCGATAGAGCTCCTCAGGCGGGTGGGCGGGCGTTGCGACTGCTGAGGCTCCGGGCGATTAGTGATGCGTCGAGGGCTTTGGTAGCCTCAGAACTCCAACAGCAACCGGGAAAGTGGCTGATAGCCACCAGGTTGGAAGCTGTTGGAATGTCTGCCAGGTGATGGCGGACAGGCGACGCGGGGTGGAGCAGCTCGGTAGCTCGCTGGGCTCATAACCCAGAGGTCGCAGGTTCAAATCCTGTCCCCGCTACCACGCACTCAGGCCCGGTTCCCGACAGGGAGCCGGGCCTGAGATCATTTGTGCCCCGCGTGCTTCGGCCACCATGCCGCCGGACCTCCCACGCCTTCCCGCCTGCGCGGTGCGCTGCCGCCCTGCGAGGGAAAGCCTGGTGGCCGGGTGGAGTGCCCCATAACGTGGACAGACGTCTAGACAGAAGTCCGTCGACACTGTCGCGTCCATACTCGGAGGCCCCGTTCATGAAGACCCGTGCAGCAGTCGTCGAAGGCCCGGGGCAGCCCTTCCAGCTGTCCGAGCTCCAGATCGACGAGCCCCGCTCCGACGAGATTCTGGTTCGCGTCCAGGCCGTGGGTCTGTGTCACACCGACATCACGATGAAGATGATGCTTCCCGAGGAGATGTTCCCCCGGGTCTTCGGCCACGAGGGCGCCGGAGTCGTCGAGGCCGTCGGCGCGGATGTCCAGGGCGTGAAGGTGGGCGATCACGTGGTGATGAGCTTCCGCTCGTGCCGCGAGTGCGATCGCTGTCAGGCCGGGGAGGTCGGCTACTGCAGGCAGGCCATGGCGCTGAACTACCTGGGCTACCGGGGGGACGGGTCGACCACGTTCCACCGCGACGGCGCGGCCGTGGCCGGTTCGTTCTTCGGCCAGTCCAGCTTCTCCGAGCTGACGATCGCCTCCCCGGACAACGTCGTGGTGGTCGACCCCGACATGGACCTGTCGATAGCCGCCCCGTTCGGCTGTGGTTTCCAGACGGGCGCCGGCGCGGTGCTCAACACCATCGACCCCGATCCGGCCTCGAGTCTCGTGATCTACGGCGCCGGGGCGGTCGGGCTGTCGGCGGTCGCCGCGGCCCGAGCTCGGCGAGTGCAGACGATCATCGCCGTGGACACCAAGGATTCCCGGCTGGAGGCCGCCGCAGGTCTCGGTGCTGTCGGCGTCAATCCGTCCGAGTTGCCCGACGGGTCGTTTGTCGAGCGTATCCGCGAGCTCACCGGTGGCGGGGCGACCGCTGGGGTCGACACCACCGCGGTGCCGCAGGTCATCAAGCAGGCCGTCCGGGCGCTCGCACCGCGCGGGACCTTCGTCGTGGTGGGCCTGGGGGCTCCGGAGATCGAGCTCGACGCGGTGGACCTCATGCAGAACGGCAAGATCGTACGGGGCTGCATCGAGGGCGACTCGGATCCCAGGACCATGATCCCGGAGCTGCTGGGGATGTACCGTGCCGGCGACCTCCCGCTGGGCTCGCTCGTCACCACCTATCGCTTCGACCAGATCAACGAGGCGGTCGAGGACGTCGCGGCGGGCAAGGTCGTCAGACCCGTACTCGTCTTCTGACGCGCACACTCGCTGCGCCCCTCGCTGCGGCCCGCTCGACGCGGCCCGGCTCGGTGCGGCCGCCGGAAACCGCGCCGCGCACGGCGGCCACCTCCTATGGTGGACAGGTGTCTGTCCGCATGTCCGATGCGATGGACGAACGTCCGGTGACGGCAGGAGAAGCCCATGACCACCTCACTCGACCGCGACGCCCTGCTGATTGGCACGCAGTGGCGCCGGCCGGAGACCGACGCGATGATCGAGGTGATCAGCCCTCATTCTGAGGACGTGGTCGCCCGGGTGCCCGACGGCTCTGTCGCGGACATCGATGCCGCGGTGACCGCCGCACGCGAGGCCTTCGACCACGGGCCGTGGCCACGGATGACCCCGGACGAGCGGATCGAGGTGGTGGCGCGACTGTCCGCGTTGTACGCTGCGCGACTCGAGGAGATGGCGACCGTGATCTCCACGGAGATGGGCTCACCGATCTCCTTCAGCAACCTCGCCCAGGCGCCGGCCCCCTGGATGATGATCGAGGCATTCACGAAGATCGCGCGCGAGTTCCCCTGGGAGGAGGCCCGCGCCGGGGCACTCGGCGGCGAGGTGATGGTGCGCCGTGAGGCGGTCGGCGTGGTCGCGGCGATCCCACCGTGGAACGTCCCCCAGTTCACGGTGCTGTCCAAGGTCATCCCGGCGTTGCTCGCCGGCTGCACGATCGTGGTCAAGCCCGCACCCGAGACACCGCTCGACAGCTATCTACTCGCCGACCTGCTCATCGAGGCCGGCGTGCCCGAGGGGGTGGTGAGCATCGTCGCCGGCGGCCGCGAGGTGGGCGAGCACCTGGTGCGACACCCCGGGGTCGACAAGGTCGCGTTCACCGGCTCGACCGAGGCGGGCCGGAAGATCGGCGCGATCTGCGGCGAGCAGCTCAAGAGGTGCTCACTCGAGTTGGGCGGCAAGTCCGCGGCGATCGTTCTCGACGACGCCGACCTGACGACCGTCGTCGAGGGCATGAAGTTCCTGGGCGTGATGAACTCCGGCCAGGCGTGCGTGGCCCAGACCAGGGTGCTGGTCAGCCGGGAGCGCCATGACGAGGTCGCCGAGGCATTGGCAGAGGGCATCGGCTCGATGGTCGTGGGCGACCCGCTGGACCCGGCCACCGAGATCGGCCCGATGGTCGCCCGACGGCAGCAGGAGCGGGTCAACTCCTACATCGAGATCGGCCGGCAGGAGGGGGCACGGCTGCTCACCGGCGGAACCGGGCGGCCGGACGGATTGGAGAGCGGCTGGTACGTGCGGCCCACAGTGTTCGCGGGGGTCGACAACTCCATGCGTATCGCGCAGGAAGAGATCTTCGGTCCGGTCCTGTCGGTGATCGCCTACGACGACGTCGACGACGCCGTGCGCATCGCCAACGACTCCGACTACGGCCTCGCGGGCACGGTGTGGACCGGTGACCGCGACGCGGGTCTGGGCGTGGCCCGCCGCGTGCGGACCGGCACCTACGGCGTCAACACGTACACCATGGATTTCGCCGCACCGTTCGGCGGATTCAAGGCCTCAGGCGTGGGCCGCGAGTTCGGACCCGAGGGGCTCGCGCAGTACACCGAACTCAAGTCCGTCTACCTCGGAGAGCCCGTCCCGGGCGCCGACAGCTGAGGAGCTCTCCACGTGACCACGCACGCCGACATTCTCGAGGTGCACGACGCGGACCGTGTCCGCACGCTCACCATGAACCGCCCCGAGGCGCTCAACGCCTTCAACGGCGCCCTGTACACCGCCGTGGCCGCCGCACTCCGTGACGCCGCGGTCGATCCGACGGTCGCGGTCGTCCTGCTCACCGGCACAGGCCGGGCGTTCAGCGCCGGGACGGATCTGATGGAACTGGCCGAGCAGGTGGCCGTCCCGGGGGCCGACGCCGAGGCGAGCACCGAGGAACACGGCTTCAACCTCCTGGTGGACGCGCTGATCGCGTTCGACAAGCCCCTCGTCGCGGCGGTCAACGGTCTCGGCCTGGGCATCGGGGTGACCCTGCTCGGGTTCGTGGATCTGGCCTTCATGGCCGAGGGGGCCCGGCTCAAGTGCCCCTTCACCAGTCTCGGAGTGGCTCCCGAGGCCGCTTCGAGCTACCTGATCCCGCGGCTCGTCGGCCACCAGAACGCCGCCTGGGTGCTGCTGTCCTCGGAGTGGATCTCGGCCGAGGAGGCGCACGAGATGGGTCTGGTCTGGCGGCTGTGCGCGCCGGAGGAGTTGATGGCCGAGGCCACCTCGCACGCCACCCGCCTGGCCGCGCTGCCGGTCTCGAGCTTGCGCGCGGTCAAGAAGGCGATGACCGAGCCGATCGCCCGCCAGGTCACCGAGGCGCGGCAGCGGGAGAACCGGATGTTCGCGGAATTGCTCGGTGGACCCGCGAACTCGGAGGCGTTGGCGGCATTCGCCGAGGGTCGAAAGCCCGACTTCACCTCGTTGCCGGACGGCGCCTGACCGGCAGGAGAGTCCCCGGGCGGCCCGGGTGGGCCAGGATGGCGGGGTGACCACCTCGCACCCGCCCGCGCCCCGCCCGGTCGACGTGGTGGTGATCGGCGCAGGCCAGGCCGGACTCGCGGCCGCCTACCACCTGAAGCGGCGGGACTTCGTGCCGGTGGGCCGGGCGAGGCCGGGGGAGCGCACCTTCGTGGTGCTGGACGCCGAGGACGGCCCCGGCGGCGCCTGGCGGCACCGGTGGGAATCACTCACCATGGCCACCGTCAACGGAATCTTCGAACTGCCCGGGATGGCCGTCCCGGGCGTCGACCGAACCGTCCCGAGTCGCTGGGCACTGCCCGCCTACTTCGCCGACTACGAGAAGTACTTCGACCTGGACGTCCGGCGGCCGGTCCGGGTCAGATCGGTACGGCGGGGCGGTGACGGGCCCGATGGCGGGGCGGGGGAGCACCTCGTCGTCGTCGCGGAACACGGCTCGGACATCCACGCCGGCACGGACCGCCCCGGCGGCTCCGGCTCCGGCTCCGGCTCCGGCGCCGAGCGTTGGGCGGCGGGGCACGTCATCAACGCCACCGGCACCTGGTCCCGGCCGTTCTGGCCCCGCTACCCGGGCCAGGAGACGTTCCGCGGCCGCCAACTCCACGTCCACGACTACGTCGCCGCTGAGGAGTTCGCCGGCCAGCGGGTGGTGATCGTGGGCGCTGGTATCTCGGCCACGCAGCTGCTGGAGGAGATCTCGCTGGTCGCCGACACGTTCTGGGTGACCCGCCGCCCCATCGAGTGGGAGACCGGGCCCGCGCCCGCGAACTTCTCGGCCGCGATCGACCGTGTCGCCGACCGGACCCGCCGGGGGCTGCCGCCGGAGAGCGTGATCAGCGTGACCGGCCAGTTCCGCGGCCCCTGGATCGAACGGGCCGAGGCGCGCGGTGTCCTGGTGCGCCACCCCATGTTCACCCGCATCGAGCCCGACGGCGTCCGGATGCCGGACGGGCGGCTCGAGGAGGCGGACGTCATCCTCTGGGCGACCGGGTTCCGGCCGGCGGTGGCGCACCTCGCGCCCCTCGGCCTGCGGACCCCCGAGGGCGGGATCCGCGTGGACTCCGGGCGGGCGCTCGACGAGCCCAGACTCTTCCTGATCGGCTACGGCCCGTCCCAGTCGACCGTGGGCGCCAACCGGGCGGGCCGTGACGCCGTACGCGCGATCGTCGCCGACACCCGCCCCTGACGTAGCAGATCCACTACCCGGCTGGGCGATGCGCTCCCCGATGGCGGGAAGCGGACCGTGCAGCCGGGCAGCGGCTCTGGCGGGCGAAGGGAGGGATCAGAGAGTGCGCGAGATCAGTTCCTTCATGATCTCGTTCGTGCCGCCGTAGATCTTCTGCACGCGCGCCGAGGCGTACATGCGGGCGATCGGGTACTCGGTCATGAAGCCGTAGCCGCCGAAGACCTGCAGGCTGCGGTCGATGATCTCGCACTGCTTGTCGGTGCAGTAGTACTTGGCCATGGAGGCGGTGGCCGGGTCCAGCTCGCCCCGCAGGTGCAGGCCGATGCAGTGGTCGAGCAGCGTGCGGGCGGCCATGGCCTCGGTCTTGCACTCGGCCAGCTCGAAGCGCAGGTTCTGGAACTTGAGGATCGGCTTGCCGAACGCCTCGCGATCCTTGGCGTACTCGGTGGCCAGCCGGACCGCGGTCTCGGCGGCGGCCACGGCGGTCACGGCGATGATGAGGCGTTCCTGGCCCAGTTGCTGCATGAGCTGGATGAAGCCCTGGCTCTCGCCGGCCTCGCCGCCGAGGATGTCGCCGGCGGGCACGCGCATGTCGTTGAAGAACAGCTCCATCGTGTCCTGGTACTTCAGGCCGATCTTGTCGAGTTTGCGGCCGCGATCGAACCCGGGCAGGTCGGCGGTCTCGGCGACCACCAGGGACAGTCCCTGGGCGCCCTCGCCGCCGGTGCGGGCCACGATGATGACCAGGTCGGCGTGCATGCCGTTGGAGATGAAGGTCTTGGAACCGTTGACCACGAAGCTGTCACCGTCACGGGTGGCGGTGGTGCGCAGCGCCTGCAGATCGGATCCGGCGCCCGGCTCGGTCATGGCGATCGCGCCGACCATCTCGCCGGTGGCGAGCTTGGGCAGCCAACGCTGCTTCTGCTCCTCCGTGCCGTACTGGAGGATGTAGTGCGCCACGATCGTCGAGTGGACCGAGTTTCCCCAGCCGTCGTCCAGTGCGCGGGTCTGCTCCTCGGCGATGACCGCCTCGTGGGCGAAGGTGCCGCCGCCCCCGCCGTACTCCTCGGGGATCGAGATGCACAGCAGGCCCGCGTCGCCGGCCTTGTTCCAGAACTCGCGGTCCACGGCGCCCTGCTCGGCCCAGCGCTCGAGGTTGGGGACGGTCTCCTTCTCGAGGAATGCCCGGGTGTGGGCGCGCAGAGCGTCCAGGTCCTCGGTCATCCAGGGGGAGCGGAAGGGGGCGGGCTCGAACACGGGGCGGCTCCAGAGTGATGCGTATCGGGGCCGTTGCGGCCTTGACTGCCGCCACTATACAACTGCATGGCATGCAAGTGTATGGTCGGTGTGCGAGTGGCGCCGTCGGCGCCGGGACACACAGGGGAGACGAGGTGGGGACCGTGGCCGGGGACGAAGCCGAGCAGGCGGCTTCCTGGACGAGCGCCGCCGCCGGAGATGCCACCGCGCGGTCGCGGATCCGCCGGGCCGCCCTGGAGCTGTACGCGGAGTACGGCGAGGACCGCGTCTCCATGCGTAGGGTCGCCGCGGAGGTCGGGGTGACGATCGGCCTCATCCAGCACCACTTCGGGACCAAGGACGGGCTCCGACGGGCCGTGGACGAGGTGGTGGTGGAGAGCGTGGTCCAGACACTGGCGACCGTCGACCACTCGGGGCCGGCCGCGGAGGTCGTGGCGGCCCGCGACGCGGCGGTCCGCGAGATGCTCGAGCGGAACCCCGTGATCGTGCAGTACCTCAACCGGGCGCTCCTCGAACCGGACGGACGCGGCGGACCGCTGCTCGAGGCGATCGTGGACCTCACCACCCGCGTGGTGGAGGGGCTGCGCACCGAGGGCCTGGCGTCCACGCGCAGCTCGGACAAGGTGCAGGTCGTACGAACCCTCATGGGTCAGGTCGGGGAGTTGTTCCTCGAGCCGGTGGTCTCCGCCATCTGGGCGCACATCGACGGCGACCCGGCACTGCGGCCGACGATCCGGATCACCGTCGAGGGTTCGTGACACCCGCAGCGGTTGTCAGACGGAGGTAGCGGGACGGAGTGACGCTGTGCGCTGTGCATACCGGCCGACCTGCCGCTACGCTGTCGGGAGCGTAGACCCCGTCATTTCGGCCGGGGTGGGAAGGACACGCTCATGAGGTTCACCCGTCTGGCGCGGTTCGCCGCGGCGACCGTGATGGCCGGCGCCACCGCCCTGGTCGCTCCTGCCGCGGCACAGGCTGCGGCCCCGGTCGGAGGCGGCACGCCCGTCCTCGTCGGCGGAACGGCGGGCTGCACGATCACCGCCGCGGGGTTCGATTCCACCGGCGCGCCGGTCGCGTTCACCGCTGCCCACTGCAGTGACCGTATCGATTCCCCGGTCATCCTCAAGGGCAACGAGGGCGCCGGCGTGATCGGCACCATCGTCACCCGCAACGAGATCCTCGACTACTCGGTGATCCGCCTGAACCCGGGCACCGCCTTCCCGGTGCGACAGCAGGGCGTCACGGGCCGCGGGCCGGCGCCGCAGTTCGGCGACATCGTCTGCAAGGACGGACTGTCGACCGGGCACACCTGCGGCATCACGTGGCAGCGTGAGGGCGTTCGGTTCTGGAGCCAGGCGTGCGCCGGTTACGGCGATTCCGGCGGTCCCATCACCCATGACGGCCGTCTGGTGGGCCTGGTCTCCGGTGGCCACATGCCCCCGGCCGCCGGTGCGGTCGGAAGCGTCGGCCCGATCCTGCCGTCGTGCGTCCACCCCGCCCAGTCGCCGTTCTTCCTGCCGGCCCTCGGCTATTCGTTCGACGCGATCGTCGACGATGCCACGGCCCGCGGCTGGCCCGGCCAGGGCTTCCAGATGGCCTGACACGTCCGCGGAACCGCCAGGACCCGGCACCGGACTCACGGTGCCGGGTCTTCGCGTCTGAGGCGCCTGCAGCGAGCGCCTTCACGTCGAACGCCGAGCGCCGAACGGGGAACGCCCCCACGGACTCGTGGTCCGTGGGGGCGTTCTGCGATCTGGATGCGGGCGGGCGCCCGCGTCAGCTCACTTGAGCTCGGCGCTCGACAGGTCCAGGATGCGACGCGCGATCACCAGCTGCTGGATCTGCTGCGTGCCCTCGAAGATGTCGAGGATCTTGGAGTCTCGCGACCACTTCTCCAGGAAGCTGCGCTCGGAGTAGCCGTACGTGCCGGCCAACTCGACCGCGCCGAGGGTGACGGCGGAGCCGGTTCGCCCGGCCTTGGCCTTACACATCGATGCCTCCTTGGTGTTGGGCATCTTGTTGTCCGCCATCCAGGCCGCGCGCAGCGTGAGGAGGTAGGACGCCTCCCAATCGGCTTCGAGCTCGAGGTACTTGGCCACGGCGGCGGGCTGGCTGGTGGCGGGACGGTCGTAATCGATCTCCAGCCCGGCCTCCTCGAGGAGCGTGCGGATCTCCTCGAGCGCGGCACGCGCCACACCCACGGCCATCCCGGCCACGAGCGGACGGGTGTTGTCGAAGGTCTGCATGGCGCCGGCGAAGCCCTTGTCCACGCGGATCTCCGGATCGCCCAGGAGATTCTCCTTGGGGACCCGGCAGTCGGTGAACGAGATCTGGGCGGTGTCGGAGGCACGGATGCCGAGCTTGTGCTCGAGCCGGTCGACCGAGACGCCGGGGTGGTCCCGCGGCACGACGAACGACTTGATGGCGGCGCGGCCCTTGCTCTTGTCGAGGGTGGCCCACACGACGATGTGGTCGGCGCGTTCACCGGAGGTGACGAAGATCTTGGTGCCGTTGATGACGTACTCGTCGCCGTCGAGTCGGGCGGTGGCCGACACCGCGGCCGAGTCGGAGCCGAAGTCGGGCTCGGTGATGGCCATGGAGGCCCACACGCGGCCGAACTTCTCCATCTGCTCGTCATCGGCCACCGCGGCGATGGCCGAGTTGCCGAGCCCCTGGCGGGGGATCGACAGGGTCAGGCCCACGTCCCCCCAGCAGGTCTCGATGATGTTGAGCAGCGACTTCATGTTGCCGCCGTTGGCCACACCCTCCCGCTTGGGGGCGCCGCCGGATCCCATGGTGGCGCCGGAGGCGGCCTGGCCGGCGTCCTCCATGGCTTCCATCATGGCCTTGAGGGTGTCCAGCTCGACGGGGTACTCGTGCTCGGCGAGGTCGTACTTGCGGGAGACGGGGCGGAAGATCTGTGTGGCCACCTGGCGGGCCTGGTTCGCACCCGCCTGGAGCTTCTTGGGCAGTTCGAGGTTGATCATCGCGTGGAGTCCTTGGTCCGGGTCGGGTGGGTGGCGGGGCGGTGGGTGGTCACAGGACCACCACGCCCTCGGCCACTCCGACGGCGCGCAGGTCGCGGTACCAGCGCTCGACGGGGTGTTCCTTGGTGAAGCCGTGGCCGCCGAGGAGCTGGACGCCGTCGAGGCCGATCTTCATGCCCTTGTCGGCCGCGATCTTGCGGGCCAGCGCGGCCTCGCGGGCGAAGGACAGGCCCTGCTCGGCGCGGGAGGCGCCGCGCCAGGTGACCAGCCGCATTCCGTCGAGCTCGGTGGCCATGTCGGCCACCGCGAACGCGACAGCCTGACGGTGCGCGATGGGCTCGCCGAACGCCTGACGCTCCTTGACGTACGGGGTGACGTAGTCGAGCACCGCGTGGGAGGTGCCCACGGCGAGGGAGGCCCAGCCCAGACGCGACAGCCGGGTGACGTCGGCGTAGGCGTTGGCGCGATCCTCGGCGGATACCTCCGGGCCGCCCAGAACGGCGTCGGCGGGCACCGAGACGTCGGTGAGGACGATCCGGCCCAGGCCGCCGGCGCGCAGACCCATCGACGGATCGGCCTCGATGACCAGGCCGTCCGTGTCGGACTCGACGACGAAGAACGTCGGCGCGCCGTCCAGGGTCGCGGCGATGATGAAGAGCTCGGCGCTGCCGGCGGTGGGCACCATCGACTTCACGCCGTTGAGGGTGAAGCCGCCGGCGACGCGCGTGGCGGTGGTGGCGAGTGCGAACGGGTCGAACAGCGGACGCGGCTCGGTCACCACGACGGCGGCGGCCGGGACCTTCTCGGAGGCGAACGCTGGCAGGTAGGACTTCTGCTGCGCGTCGGAGCCGAACTGGGTCAGGGTGGTGGCCACGCCGGACGGGGCGAGGATCGGCAGTGCGAGCCCGATGTCTCCGTAGGCGAGGGCCTCGGCGACCAGCGAGTTGGTCACCACTCCGCGCTCGGAGGCGATGCCGTCGAACTCCTCGGGCACGTTCAGCATGGTGGCGCCGATCTCGGCCGAGCGCTCCAGCAGCGAGGCGGGGGCCTCGGCGGCGGCATCGGCGTCGTGGGCGGCCGGCCGGAGGACCTCGGCGGCGAAATCGCGCACGGTTTCGGCGATCATCTGCTGCTCGTCCTCGAGCGTCAGGTCGAACAGGTCGGTGCGCGAGCCGGTGTCGGCGTCGGGCAGGCGCTTGGGGGCGCCGCCGCCGGAGACCTTCTTGAACGACTTGGTCGCGGCGCCGAGGGTCTTGAAGCCGGTCCTGGTGGCCTCGTAGGTGACCCGGTCGACCTTCTGTCGAAGACCGAAGCGCTCGGCGAACTCGGACCCGGTGATGGTCGTGAGTGCGCGCATGGCGGCACCGATCGCGTCGATCCTGGTCGGGTTCAGGCCCGGTGTGGAGTTCTCACCGCGCCCGGTCGCGGACGGGGTCGTGGAGTTCTTGCTCATCATCACCAGCTGTTCTCGTGACGGAGTGGACGGTGTGGTCGATGGAGACCTTACTCCGCAGTAAGTTACGAGCGCCAGACCTTCCCCCGAACCCGCTCCCGAGAGGATGAGAAGGCGAGGTCAGCCGCGTAGGAGCGACACGGCCTGTTCGACCGCACCGGGGCGTCCGGCGACAAACCAGTCGTACCCGTTGACCTCGACGGTCGTGCAGCTGCCGCCGGCGCCCTCGACGAGGGCGCGGCCGGGCAGCCAGTCCCATTCCGGGCAGGAGTGCTGGGCCCATACCGTGTGGACGCCGCAGGCGACCGAGGCGAGATCGACCGAGCCGGAGCCGAGCATCCGGATGGTCGCCGCGCCCCGGCTGACGCGGTGGAAGGGGTCGGCCAGGTCGGGGTCGTCGAAGAACGGCGGGTGTAGGTAGGTGGCGAGGCTGCCCGCGGCGAGATCGCCGGGGGCCAGGCGGGAGACGGGCACGCCGTTGCGGCGCGTGGGGACGTCGGAGCCACCGACGAACGTGTCGCCGGTGACGGGGCGGTGGACGGCTCCGAGCAGGTAGTCGTCGGGGCCGGTCAGGGCCACGGCCGAGCACCAGTAGTCCGAGCCGTTGACGAAGTTGTAGGTGCCGTCGACGGGGTCGACGGCCCAGCGCCGATCGTGGCTTCCGGCGACGAGGGTGCCCTCCTCGCCGAGGACACCGTCGTCGGGGCGGTGTCGCGCGAGTAGGTCGGTGATGTGGCGCTCGGCGGCGTTGTCCGCCTGGGTGACCACGTCGGAGACGGAGGTCTTGTGGTGGACGGCGAGGCCGTCCTCGCGCAGGCGTCGGGCCAGGGCGCCGGCGTCGACGACGAGGCGGGCCGCCAGGTCCGCGTCGGTCATCTCCGCGGATGACGTGTCGGGCGTCTGTCGGGGAGTGCGGGTGTCGATTGCCATGAGCTACCTCCGCTGGGGGCCGTGTCGGCCCGCTGACCTCGGGCGGCAGCGGGCGTCCGGACCCGACGCTACCCCCGCCGGGCGACGATCGGACGTGGGGCGGGTCACGGGTGGGAGACGGGTGTGCGAACGCGAGAAGACGTCCGGGCCGCGTAGAGTTGGATACCGTGCATCCTGACGTCTCCGCTGATATCGCCGCCCTCGACGCCACCATGACCACGGTCGAGAAGGTCCTCGACATCGAGGAGCTCGCCCGACGGGTCGATGAGCTCGAGCAGATGGCCGCCGACCCCGACCTGTGGAACGACCAGGACCGGGCCCAGAAGGTCACCAGCGAGTTGTCCTATGTGCAGGCCGACCTCCGCCGGTGCCGCGATCTGCGTCAGCGGATCGAGGACCTGCCACTCATGTACGAGCTCGCGGACGAGGCTCAGGCGGAGGGGGATTCCTCGGCCGTCGAGGAGGCGGATTCCGAGCGTGCCGCCCTGCGTGAGGACGTCGAGGCCATGGAGGTCAAGACGATGCTCAGCGGCGAGTACGACCAGCGTGAGGCCGTGGTCAACATCCGCGCCGGCGCCGGCGGCATCGACGCCGCGGACTTCGCCGAGATGCTGATGCGGATGTACATCCGCTGGGCCGAGAAGGCCGGGCACAAGGTCGAGGTGTACGACACCTCGTACGCGGAGGAGGCCGGCATCAAGTCGGCCACCTTCGTCGTGCGGGACCCCTACATGTACGGCACGCTGTCGGTCGAGCAGGGCACGCACCGCCTCGTGCGGATCTCCCCGTTCGACAACCAGGGCCGCCGCCAGACCTCGTTCGCCGAGGTCGAGGTGCTGCCGGTGGTGGAGACGGTGGACTCGATCGAGGTCCCGGAGAACGACGTCCGGGTTGACGTCTACCGTTCCTCGGGCCCGGGTGGTCAGTCGGTCAACACCACCGACTCGGCGGTCCGCCTCACCCACGTCCCCACGGGGATCGTGGTGACCTGTCAGAACGAGAAGTCGCAGCTGCAGAACAAGGTGGCGGCGATGAAGGTGCTGCAGGCCAAGCTGCTCGAGCGCAAGCGCCAGGAGGAGCGCGCCGCGATGGACGCCCTCGGTGCCGGGGGCAACGCGTCCTGGGGTAACCAGATGCGCTCGTACGTGCTGCACCCGTACCAGATGGTCAAGGACCTGCGGACCGAGTACGAGGTCAACAACCCGTCCTCGGTGCTCGACGGGGAGATCGGAGGCTTCATCGAGGCCGGTATCCGTTGGCGGATGCGGGAGGGGGCCGGCGCCGAGTGAGGCTACGCACCGACTTCAGTGGGATTCTCGACTGGCTCAGTAACCAGGGACTCGAGGTCGTCCTCCTCGTCCTGGGTGCGGCCCTGCTCACGAGGGCCATCGGCAAGGCCGGCCGGATGTGGCTGGCCCGGATCGATGCGGAGAACGCCGACAAGGAACTGTGGTCGGAGCGTTCGAAGCATCTCCACTCGGTGGTCCAGGTGGTCTCCTATGTCGCGATCGGTGTGCTCTACGTCGTCTTCGGGATCCAGATCCTGCTGAGGTTCGGTGTCAACCTCGTCACGCTGGTCGCGCCGGCCACCGTGCTGGGTGCGGCGCTGGGCTTCGGCGCCCAGCGGGTGGTCCAGGACTTCCTCGCCGGTTTCTTCGCGCTCGCCGAACGTCAGTACGGTTACGGCGACATCGTGGAGCTCACCACCTCGACCGGTGTCGCGGCGGGCACCGTCGAGGACGTCACGTTGCGCGTGACCCGCCTGCGAACGTTGGACGGTGAGGCGGTCATCGTGCCCAACGGGCAGATCGTGACCGCCGTCAACCAGTCCCAGGACTGGGCGCGCGCGATCGTCGACGTGCCGGTTCCCAACAGCGCGGACATGGACGAAGCGCACGACATCCTCGCCGAGGTCTGTCGCGACATCGTGCACGACGACGAGGTGGGCGTCTACATCCTCGACGAGCCGAGCGTCATGGGCGTCCAATCCATCAAACTCGAGCAGACCGTGCTCCGCCTCCTCGCCCGCACCAAGCCCGGGATGCAGTGGGAGGTGGGGCGCCGCATGCGCGCGGTGATCCTGCGCCGGTTCCGCCAGGAGGGCATCGTGCTGGAACCGGAGGCGATGGCCGCGATCCGCGCCGGAATGGTGCGACCCGACGACGGGGAGGGGGTCAGCTGATGTCCGAGAAGCCGAGTGACGTCCCCGACGGACCCGAGACGGCCGATCACACGTCCGTCAGCTATTCCTCCGTCGACGATGCCGAGCAGTCGGCTCCCGGCCAGCACGCCCCGTCGCACGCGGCCCGGCACCGGACCCGCCCCGAATGGCTGTCCGTGGTGATCGAGTTCTTCACGATGTCGCGTTCCACCCTGGTCCTGCTCGTCGCGTTCGTCCTCATCGCAGCGCTGTACAGCTTCGTGCGTCAGGACCCCGTCGTCGCGATCAACTCGCCGCCCCGGCCGGCCCCCACCCAGTCGGAGACCACGCAGTCCGAGACCACGCGGACCGACGCCACCGAGACGGCCGATCCGTCACCCACAGACCAGTCGACCGAGCCCACAGCGACGACCGACGCCGCGGAGACTTCCGGGACCGGCACTCCGCAGACGTCCGTGCCGAGAGATTCGCGTCTGGTCGAGCCGGGGCAGGGAACGGGCGCTCAGGGCACCGACGGGCAGCAGCCCCAGCAGTCGGCACCGGGGGTCACACAGGCACCGCAGGGGCAGCAACCACAGCAACCCCAGCTGCCCCAGCCGCAGACGCAGGTCCCGGCGCAGTAGCAGCTGTCCGGGGCCTGCCCGCGTCCCGTGATGATTGCCCGTGCGGTGGCGTCGTCGTCGTCACATGTCCAGTGGCGCAGCGGTGACAGCTCGCCGACGTCCCTCGCGCGGCGGGGCTCGTCGTCCTGACGTCTCCGGCACCAGAGACGAGTTTCTCCCGCCGGGGGGTGGCGTGTGACGGATGTGGCGCTAGGCTACGCGTGTGATCAGTGCTTCTCATGTGACCAAGTCGTACGCGTCATCGGCGCGCCCGGCTCTGTCTGACGTGAGCGTGGAGATCGACAAGGGCGAGTTCGCGTTCCTCATCGGTGCGTCCGGCTCCGGCAAGTCCACGTTCCTGCGGCTGCTGTTGCGGGAGGACAAGCCGGACACCGGCTCACTCGCCGTCGCCGGCCACGATCTCGTTCGGATGAAGCCGTCGAATGTTCCGATGCTGCGGCGCTCTCTCGGCGTCGTGTTCCAGGACTTCCGGTTGCTGCAGGGCAAGACCGTCGCCGAGAACGTTGCGTTCGCCCTGCAGGTGATCGGGAAGTCCCGCCAGACCATCGACAAGGTGGTGCCCGAGACCCTCGACATGGTGGGGCTCGGCAACAAGGCCAACCGGCGGCCGCACGAGCTGTCCGGAGGCGAGCAGCAGCGCGTCGCGATCGCGCGCGCGTTCGTCAACCGGCCGCTGCTGCTGCTGGCGGACGAACCGACCGGGAACCTCGACCCGGAGACCAGCGAGGACATCATGCTCCTGCTCGACAGGATCAACAGGATGGGGACCACGGTGCTGATGGCCACCCACGACCGACACATCGTGGACCGGTCGCGGCGGCGGGTCGTGGAACTCGTCGACGGTGAGGTCGTGCGCGACGACGCCCGCGGGACCTACGGGGTTGATCGATGATGGCCGCGAAGTTCATCGCCTCCGAGGTCGCCCAGGGGCTGCGGCGGAACCTGTCCATGACGCTGGCCATGATCATCACCACCGCGGTGGCGCTGGGGATGCTGGGCGCCGGCGTGCTCGTCGTGATGACCGCGTCGGCGAGCCAGGCCAAGTACGACTACCTCAACGAGTTCCGCGTCTACGTGGACCGGTCGATCTCCGCAGAGGACCCGGGCTGCGAAGCGGAATGCGCCACGATCCGGGAGGAGTTCGAGGCGACCGACGGTGTCGCGTCCGTGGAATACAAGAACCCGGACGAGACCTACTCGGAGTTCGTCGAGTTGTTCGCCTCCACCGACCCGGTGCTGGTCGAGTCGACCTCGCCGGACGCACTCGGTTCGCGATTCACCCTCACGCTGGCCGATCCGACGCGAGCGGAGTCCGTGGCCGCGAGCCTGGCCGAGGTGGAGGGCATCGAGGTCGTGCAGGGGCAGGGCGAACTGGTCGGGCGGGTCTTCTCGATCCTCGACGGGATCCGCAACGCGGCGTTCACCATCGCCGTGGTCCAGTTGCTGGCCACCGTGCTGCTCATCGCCAACATGACGCAGATCGCCGCGTTCACCCGCCGCACGGCGGTGGGGATCATGCGACTGGTCGGCGCGAGTCGTCTGTACACCGATCTGCCGTTCGTCCTCGAGGCCGTGGTCGCCTCGCTGATCGGGTCGGTGCTGGCCGTGGGCGGCCTGCTCGGGGCGAAGAGCGTCTTCCTTGACCGGGTGCTCGCGGAGGCCTACCGCGCCAACCTGATCGAACGCATCACCACCTCGGACATCCTGCTGCTCGCCCCGGTTCTGGTGGTGGCCGGTGCCGTGGTCTCGGCGGTGACCGCCATGGTGACGCTGCGGCTGTCCGTCCGGCACTGACCCGCGCCGGCGAGGCAGGTCCTGTCTCGGGGTAGCTACTGCTCCGAGAGCCTGCTCATCTACACTGTGGGGTCTGCCCGACCGCGGAAAACCAGGAGGTGAGCCGGCGTGGCCAAGAAGAACAAGAAGAAGGGTGCGTCGTCCCTCGGTACCGACGGCAGCATCGTCGCCAGCAACCGCAAGGCCAGGCACGAGTACCAGATTCTCGACACCTACGAGGCCGGCATCGCGCTCGTGGGAACCGAGATCAAGAGCATGCGCGAGGGGAAGGCCTCGCTCGTCGACGCCTTCGCCACCGTCGACGACGGAGAGGTCTGGCTGCGCGGGTTGCACATCCCCGAGTACTCGCACGGCAGCTGGACCAATCACGCGCCTAAGCGGGCCCGCAAGCTGCTGCTCCACCGCCGCGAGATCGACTCCCTGATCGGTAAGGTCCGCGACGGCAACGCGACCCTTGTCCCGCTGTCGCTGTACTTCGTCGGCGGCCGGGTGAAGGTCGAGCTGGCCGTCGCGCGCGGTAAGCAGGCGCACGACAAGCGGCAGGATCTCGCCCGTCGCACCGCGGAACGCGAGGCGGTCCGCGAGCTGGGCAGGAAGATCAAGGGCATGCGGGGATGATGCCGGTCGCGTTGGCGTCGACGTCAGCGGTGGCGTACGGCATCAGCGACTATCTGGGCGGCGTGGCCTCCCGGCGGGCGCGTGCGCTCCGAGTCGTCAGCATCTCCTACCCGGTATCGATCGCCCTGGTTGCGGTCGCCGCCATCGTCGCCGGCGGTTCCCCCGGCCTCGTCGGCCTCGCCTGGGGCCTGGCGTCCGGGGTGGCCTCGGGGGTCGCGGTATGGACGTTCTATGTGGCGCTCTCGCGGGGGCCGATGAGCGTGATCTCGCCGATCACCGCGATCCTCGCCGCGGCAGGGCCGCTGGCGTTCGGCCTGGCCGCGGGGGAGCAGCCGGGGTCGGTCGCGATGGCCGGTATGGCGATCGCGCTCGTCGCCACCGTGTTGGCCTCGATGGAGGGGGAGCACGGATCGTCCGTGCAGCACGGTCGGCTGACCCGGCACCTGCTGGTGCTGTCCGTGGTCTCGGGCCTGGCGTTCGCCGCCTTCTTCGTCCTGCTCGCCCAGGTGCCGGCCGGTCAGGGGCTGTGGCCGGTGGCGGCGTCGCGGGTCGGGGCGACGGTCATCCTCCTCGCCGCCGCCGTCGCGGCCGGGGAGTCCTTCCGTTTCTCACGGCGCCTCATCGCGATCGGCGTGGTGATCGCGGTCTTCGACGCGGTGGCCAACGGCGCCTTCTACTTCGCGGCGCAATCCGGGATGCTCGCACTCGTCAGCGTGATCGCCGCGCTGTATCCGGCGTTCACGGTCGCCCTCGCGGTCACCCACGGCGGCGAGAGGCTGAGGTCGGTCCAGATGGTCGGGCTCGCCTTGGCCGCCGTGGCAATCGTCCTGCTCGCGTTGGCGTGAGTAGCGGTTCGGTCGGAATCGTGCCCGTCGGGAGAGCAGTAGGGGAGATGCGCATCACCCTGGCGCAGCCCGGGGCGTGGATGTATGGTTGAGAGTCCGCCGGTGAGAACCGGTGGACCCTGAGGGGCTGATGTGGTTTCGACTACGTGAGTTGACGCAGGGGAAGCGTGCCGGTGCAGGCCAGAGACCACCGTGAGCGTCGTGGCAACCAATTACGCGCCGATACCAATCAGCGCGACTACGCCCTCGCTGCCTGATAGCGAGCCCGTAGTCTGTCGGCCCGGGGCAGCCCTCGCCCCGGTCCCCGGCATCATCTAGAGGGATCACCGGCTCACCCGGTCACGGGGTGGGTCGGGACATCACACAGTGACTGGGATCGTCATCACCAACACGTCCGCATGAGGGTGAGATCCGAGTAGAGGCCAAGGCGGACTGCGCACGGAGAAGCCCTGCCGAAGCTGCGGAGGACCCGGGTTCAATTCCCGGCAGCTCCACAATTCGGGCCCGCGTCCCCGGTCGATCATCGACCGGGGACGCGGTTCATTTCGGGGGACCCGCTCGGCGGCGACCACGGAAGCACCGCCCACGGCGCGGCACGGGGAATCCAGGGGCGTCACCACCTGCAAAGAGGGTGTGGGGCCGGGTTTCGGTACCCTCTCGATAGAGTCGGCCGCCGCGAGTGGCCGCGGATCTCCCAGCAGAGAAAGGCCCACGCACACGTGAACGCCAAGCCCCACAAGAGCGCCAAGGTGCTCCAGACGAAAAAGAACAACGGGATGCTCATCACCGTCATCGCGCTCATCGCGGTGGCCGTGGTGGTGTTGGGTGGTGTCGTCTGGATGGCGCAGCGGGGGTCGGACGCCAACCCCATCACCTTCGGTGAGACCCAGGACGAGCTCATCGAGATCACCGACGCGGGTGTGATCGCCGTCGGCGAGGCGGACGCGCCGACCATCCAGGTGTGGGAGGACTACATGTGCCCCGCCTGCGGCAGCTTCGAGGCGCAGTACGGCGCATCGATCGCCGAGGCGGTCCAGAACGGCGACCTGCGGGCCGAGTTCCACACGCTGAACTTCCTCAACGGCCAGTCCGGCTCCGGCGAGTACTCCACCCGCGCACTGGCCGCGACCCAGTGCGTGGCGGCAAAGGACACGCTGCCGGTGTTCTTCGAAGTCAAGGCGTCGTTCTTCACCAACCAGCCGGGCGAGGGCGGCGGCGACCTCAGCACGCGCGAGCTCGCCTCCCTCGCCGAGGACGCCGGCGCCAACGGCGACGCCGTCGAGTGCATCAGCAACGTCGAGACCAACGGCGGGATGGACAAGGCCGCCGACAGCGCGAACAACGCCCAGCAGAGCATCCGCGACATCACCAGTCAGGTGTCGACCCCGACCGTCGCGCACAACGGCGAGGTCGTGGAGATCAGCAACGCCAGCTGGCTCGTCGACATCATCGGCTAGGTCTCCGCGCGGGTACTGACCTGCGCGTATCGGTATGCCGGCCCCGCCCGCACGGGTGGGGCCGGCACCGATTTGGAACCTGTGCGGGTGGTCGTGTAACTTAAATCGGGCCGGTGACCGAGAGGGAAACGGCGGAGAAATCGAATACGGGGCTATGGCGCAGCTGGTAGCGCACCACACTGGCAGTGTGGGGGTCAGGGGTTCGAGTCCCCTTAGCTCCACCGGAACAGGATCCCGGGTCGTCATCGTGACGGCCCGGGATTCGTCATTTCGCAGGCATGTTGCTGATCCGTGATGGGACGAACTCGTAGGGTCGGGGCGTGGACGCATTTGCCGCCGCCAGGAACGCTCTCGATCAGGCCGTCGACGACGACCGGTTGATCGGCTACGTGTGCGGGATCCGGGAAGCGGGGCGGTCCCGGATCGCCGCCGGCGGTCCGAGTGCGATCGGCGGCGCGGAGATGGACCCGGGGACCCTCTTCCCGCTCTCCTCCAACACCAAGCCGCTGGGTGGCGCGCTCGCGATGGCGCTCGTGGAGCAGGGCGTCGTCGGCCTCGATGAGTCAGTCGACCGGTATCTGCCCGAGTTGCGTGAGCTCCGTGTCCTGGCCCGCCCGGACGGGCCACTGGATCAGACGGTCCCGATGGACCGGCCCATCACACTGCGTCACCTGCTCACCATGACCGCCGGTTTCGGTTGGGTGGGCGAGAACCCCGCGCTGGCCGAGGCGATGTCCGCGCGGGACGTCGGACCGGGGCCGTACGCCCCGCCGCTCGAGCCGGGAACCTACCTCGGCCGCCTGGCCGAGCTTCCGCTCGCGGGGCAGCCGGGTGAGGGCTGGTGGTATCACACGAGTAGCGACGTCCTCGGGGTGCTGCTCGCCCGCGCCTCGGGCCGGGCGGTGGCCGACCTGATGGCCGAGCACGTCACCGGGCCGCTGGGGCTGGCAGATACGGGCTTCACCGCCGATCCGAGTCGCCTGCCCACCTCGTACGGCGCGGGGGAGGGCGGCCGTCCCGCGCCTCTGGACACCGCGAGCAGGTTCGTCGGGCCGCCCGCGTTCGAGTCACTTGCCTGCGGCCTCGTCTCCACCATCGGCGACTATCTCACGTTCCTCGAAGCGCTCGTCGACGGCGGCCGGGTGCTCGGCCGGGACAGCGTCGGGCTCCTGGCGACCGACCACCTCACCGAGCCTCAACGTCAGGTGGCGCAGGGGATCATCGAGCCGGGGTGCGGTTACGGCTTCCAGGTGGAGGTCCGCCCGGGCGGGGTCGTGGGTTGGGCCGGAGGTCTGGGCACGATCGGTTACGTCGACCGGCGCACGGGGCGGTCTGCGGCGGTGTTCACCCCGCAGTCCTTCGACACGCCGGGAACTGCCGAGGCGTTGGATCAGGTGTGGCGACTGCTCGCTGACTAGCTGTTCCGCCCACGCACGTCGTATGTAGGCAGGCGGCGGGTCAGCGCCACCACGTGTCGAGCGGGGACGCCGGGGTATTCCGCTTGTGGCGCGAATTGAGGAAGAGCTGCTCGATCCGCTCCGCGGCCGCGCCGGGGACGCCGTCGAGGCCCTCGAGGTAGTCGTCGATCTGTTCGTACGTCACGCCGAGCGCCACCTCGTCGGGCAGGCCGGGGCGGTCGTCCTCGAGGTCCGCGGTGGGGACCTTGCGCCAGGTCGACTCGGGGGCGCCGAGGTGGCGCAGCAGCGCCGCGCCCTGGCGCTTGGACAAACCGGTCAGGGGGGTGAGGTCGACGCCGCCGTCGCCGTATTTGGTGAAGAAGCCCGTCACCGCTTCCGCGGCGTGATCTGTGCCGACGACGACGAGGTTCAGCTGCCCGGCGACCGCATACTGGGAGATCATCCGTTCACGGGCCTTGACGTTCCCGCGGACGAAGTCGCGGAGCGGACCCGCCTGCTCCGGCAGCTCGGAGAGGGCTGCTGCGGCGGCCGCGGAGGACGCATCGGTGGCGGCCTTGACGTCGACCGTGACGCAGCCGTCGGGCCGGATGAACGCCAGGGCGGTCCGCGCGTCGTCCTCGTCGGCCTGGGTTCCGTACGGCAGACGCATGGCGACGAAGCGGGCATCCGTCATCCCGTCGGCGCGGAGGCGCTCGACGGCGAGCTGGCACAACCGGCCGGCGAGGGTCGAGTCCTGGCCTCCGCTAATCCCCAGGACGAAGCCCGCGGCGGGGGTCGAACGCAGGTAGTCCACGAGGAACGTGACCCGGTCCTCGACCTCACGGGCCGGGTCGATCCCGGGGCGGACCCCGAGCTCGGCGATGATCTCTGCACGGAGGCCGGTAGGGGTTCCGGTGGGGGAGGAGTCCATGGGGCCAGCATATGCGGCGGCCCCGTTCACGCCATTTGGAGTTCTGCTGGGCCCGTCCGTTACTATGGACCAGTTGTGTGTCGTGCATCCGACCCTCGGGACGGACGTGTCGCACAGTGAATCCCAGTCGTGTCGGCGGCCATCGCGGCCGCCCCGAGAGCCTAAGGAGCGCCAGATGAAGGTCCGTAAGTCCCTTCGGTCGCTGAAGAACAAGCCGGGCGCCCAGGTTGTCCGCCGTCGCGGCAAGGTCTACGTGATCAACCGCAAGGACCCCCGGTTCAAGGCCCGCCAGGGCTGATCAGCGTCGCGTGAATTCTCACGCACCCCTCAAGGGCCCGTCACCGGTTCGCCGGTGACGGGCCCTTGTCGTCGTCCCCGGGGCAGTGGGTTCCACGGCCGATGGGACCCCTCCCGGCAGCCCCTCCTGGTTCGTTTCCGGCCCCCCGGGGCCGGCTCTCGGACAGGGGCGAGATTGTCCCTCGATGCGTCGGGCGGGGGTGGCCGCGTGGGGTCCCGGATCGGCGGAAAAGTGGTCAACCTGTGGATGAAATGGGGACGGGTTGTGAGGGCTTTGTGGGGGCGTTGGGAGCTTGTTGTGGGTTGCCCGAACGGTGTTTCGCAATGCTCTTCGGGGTGCAACGATGGTGTGGTGCACCCGCCGGGAGGGCCCCGGCGCGGTCGGTTCCAGACGGGGGCCGACAGCGTCCCACAAGGCGGGATCACGACCTGGGAATTCCAGCTATGTAAGACCAAAATGTTGTGGTCGGTTGACCTTCCAGACACTAGGGGTAGTGTCTAGAGGCGTTGCGGCACCGAAGAATGCCAACCATGTGATTCGGGGCCATGACCATCAGCAGACATTACGGCGACCCGCCGTCCGCGCCAGAAGCGTCGGACCGGATCACCACCACGAGAAGAGCCCCTCGCGCCGCCGCGGCGCCTGTGCCGAAAGAGGTCCCCACACTCATGGTCACCGTCTACACCAAGCCCGCCTGCGTCCAGTGCAACGCCACTTACAAGGCGCTCGACAAGCACGGCATCGAATACCAGCTCATCGACATCTCGGTCGACGACGAGGCGCGCGAGTACGTCATGGCCCTGGGTTACCTCCAGGCGCCGGTCGTGGTGTCCGGTTCCGACCACTGGTCCGGCTTCCGCCCGGATCGCATCAAGGCCCTCGCCTCGGTCGCGGCCTGACTTTCCGACAAGAACAGCAACACCAGAGTTCATGTGACTAGGGGGCAGCCATGGCGGCTCCGGATCCGGCCGATACGCCGGTGAGGATCGTCTACTTCTCCAACGTGTCCGAGTACACGAAGAAATTCGTCGATCGGCTCGGTCTTCCCGCGGTGCGCATACCGGTGCGGAGGACCGAACCGATGCCGGCGGTGTCGGACCCGTATGTTCTGATCGTCCCGACCTACGGGGGAAGCCTCGAGATCACCGGGAAGAACGGGGCTGCGGTCCCGCGTCAGGTGGTCGCGTTCCTCAATGACGCGCACAACAGAAGTCTCTGCCGAGGCGTGATCGCCGGCGGCAATACCAACTTCGGAACCGACTTCGGTCGCTCCGGCGACGTGATCGCGAACAAGCTGGAGATCCCGTATCTCTACCGGTTCGAGTTGATGGGCACACAGGAGGACGTCATCCGCGTCCGAGAAGGATTGGAAGAGTTTTGGCAGCACCAACAATGACCCCCGAGAGCAGCGGCACCATGGCGACCGAGGGGCAGCGTCTGGACTACCACGCGCTCAACGCCATGCTCAACCTGTATGACGCGGACGGGAACATCCAGTTCGAGAAGGATCATCAGGCGGCACGCGAGTACTTCCTCCAGCACGTCAACCAGAACACCGTCTTCTTCCACAACCTGGACGAGAAGCTGGACTACCTGGTGGAGAAGGACTACTACGAGCGCGAGGTGCTCGACCAGTACACGCGTAACTTCGTGCGCGAGCTGTTCGACTACGCCTACGCCAAGAAGTTCCGCTTCCAGACCTTCCTCGGCGCGTTCAAGTACTACACCTCGTACACGCTCAAGACGTTCGACGGTAAGCGTTACCTCGAGCGCTACGAGGACCGCGTCTGCATGGTCGCCCTCACGCTCGCCGCCGGCGACGAGGTGCTGGCCCGGCAGCTCGTCGACGAGGTCATCGACGGCCGTTTCCAGCCGGCGACGCCCACGTTCCTCAATTCGGGCAAGAAGCAGCGCGGCGAGCCCGTGTCCTGCTTCCTGTTGCGTATCGAGGACAACATGGAGTCCATCGGTCGCGGCATCAATTCGGCCCTGCAGCTGTCCAAGCGCGGCGGCGGTGTGGCCCTGCTGCTGTCGAACCTGCGCGAGCACGGCGCGCCCATCAAGCACATCGAGAACCAGTCCTCGGGCGTCATCCCCGTGATGAAGCTCCTGGAGGACTCCTTCTCCTACGCCAACCAGCTCGGTGCGCGTCAGGGCGCCGGTGCGGTGTACCTGCACGCCCACCACCCGGACATCTACAAGTTCCTCGACACCAAGCGTGAGAACGCGGACGAGAAGATCCGCAT
Source organism: Dietzia sp. NPDC055877 (assembly GCF_053615975.1). NCBI lineage: Bacteria > Bacillati > Actinomycetota > Actinomycetes > Mycobacteriales > Dietziaceae > Dietzia > Dietzia sp. NPDC055877. Next base: position 262,353 of record NZ_JBSHCV010000004.1, read on the forward strand.
CAAGACCCTCTCGCTGGGCGTCGTGATCCCGGACATCACGTTCGAGCTCGCCAAGCGCAACGACGACATGTACCTGTTCTCGCCGTACGACGTCGAGCGCATCTATGGCAAGCCGTTCGCTGACGTCAACATCTCGGAGCACTACCACGAGATGGTCGAGGACAGCCGCATCAAGAAGACCAAGATCAACGCGCGGCAGTTCTTCCAGACCGTCGCGGAGCTGCAGTTCGAGTCCGGCTACCCGTACATCATGTACGAGGACACGGTGAACCGCGCCAACCCGATCGCCGGCCGGATCACGCACTCCAACCTGTGCTCCGAGATCCTCCAGGTCTCCACGCCGTCGACGTATAACGACGACCTGACCTACTCCCACGTGGGCAAGGACATCTCCTGCAACCTCGGCTCGCTGAACATCGCCAAGGCCATGGACTCGCCCGACTTCGGGCGGACCATCGAGACCGCGATCCGCGGCCTCACCGCGGTGTCCGATCAGACCTCGATCGACTCGGTCCCCTCGATCGAGCGCGGCAACTCGGAGTCCCACGCCATCGGTCTGGGTCAGATGAACCTCCACGGCTACCTGGCCCGCGAGCGGATCTACTACGGATCCGAGGAGGGCATCGACTTCACGAACATCTACTTCTACACCGTGCTGTACCACGCGCTGCGGGCGTCGAACGCCATCGCGCGTGAGCGGGGCAGCTGGTTCGCCGGCTTCCCGGATTCGAAGTACGCCTCCGGCGAGTTCTTCGACAAGTACACCGACCAGGTGTGGGAGCCGGCCACCGACAGGGTGCGCCAGCTGTTCGCCGAGTCCGAGGTCGCCATCCCCACCCGGGACGACTGGCACGCGCTCAAGACGGACGTGCAGAAGTACGGCATCTACAACCAGAACCTGCAGGCTGTTCCGCCCACCGGATCGATCAGCTACATCAATAACTCGACCTCGTCGATCCACCCCGTGGCCTCGAAGATCGAGATCCGCAAGGAGGGCAAGATCGGGCGCGTCTACTACCCGGCGCCCTACCTGACCAACGACAACCTGGACTACTACCAGGACGCGTACGAGATCGGCTACGAGAAGATCATTGACACGTATGCCGCCGCCACGCAGCACGTCGACCAGGGGCTCTCGCTGACCCTGTTCTTCAAGGACACCGCGGACACCCGCGAGGTCAACCGGGCGCAGATCTACGCATGGCGCAAGGGCATCAAGACCCTGTACTACATCCGGGTGCGTCAGCTCGCGCTGGAAGGCACCGAGGTCGAGGGCTGCGTCTCGTGCATGCTCTGATCCAGCGGCCGCAGGCCACCGCCCCGACCCCCACCCGTCACCAGGAGGAGATCCGATGACCGCCGAGCTGCACGCTCCGGGTTCACACAGCCCCGCCGCGGGCATCCAGCCCAAGCTCGTCGACCGGGTGTCGGCGATCAACTGGAACCGCATCCCCGATGAGGTCGACGACCAGGTGTGGGGTCGCCTGACGACCAACTTCTGGCTGCCTGAGAAGGTGCCCGTCTCCAACGACATCCCGTCGTGGCAGACCCTGACCGAGTACGAGCAGACGCTCACCGCGCGCGTCTTCACCGGCCTGACCCTGCTGGACACCCTCCAGGGCACGGTCGGCGCCGTCAGCATGATCCCCGACGCCTCGACCCCCCACGAGGAGGCGGTGCTCACCAACATCGCGTTCATGGAGTCGGTGCACGCCAAGAGCTACTCGACCATCTTCTCCACGCTCTGCTCGACCCCGCAGGTCGACGACGCCTTCCGCTGGGCCGAGGAGAACCCGTACCTGCAGCGCAAGGCCAAGATCGTGCTCGGCTACTACGCCGGCGACGATCCGCTCAAGCGCAAGATCGCCTCGGTGATGCTCGAGTCGTTCATGTTCTACTCAGGTTTCTACCTGCCCATGCGGTGGTCGTCGCGCGCCAAGCTCACCAACACCGCGGACGTCATCCGGCTGATCATCCGCGACGAGGCGGTGCACGGCTACTACATCGGCTACAAGTACCAGCGCGCACTCGAGCAGGTCGATCAGAAGACCCGTGACGAGCTCAAGGACTACACCTTCGAGTTGTTGTTCGAGCTGTACGACAACGAGGCCGACTACACCGAGGACCTCTACGACCCGGTGGGCTGGACCGAGGACGTCAAGAAGTTCCTCCGGTACAACGCCAACAAGGCCCTGATGAACATGGGCTACGAGGGCATGTTCCCCAAGGACGAGACCGACGTCGATCCGGCCATCCTCGCGGCGCTGAGCCCCAACGCCGACGAGAACCACGACTTCTTCTCGGGCTCCGGGAGTTCGTACGTCATGGGCAAGGCCGTCGCCACCGAGGACGAGGACTGGGACTTCTGACCTCTCGTCGCGCGCGGTCAGCCACCTGACACCAGCCGGGCCCTGAGCACCTGTGACACCACAGGCTCGGGGCCCGGTGACGTTCCTGTACGCGGCATATCGGCGCGCAGGCGAAACCACCTGCGGAGGTGGGCGTCCGTTTATCATCGAAGCGATCCCGCCGGTGTCCACGTCTCCTACGGTCGAGCGCGCATCCCCGGGTGATGTCCCCGCGTGAAAGGGAAGTGCCATGTCGTCGCATGCGGGAGGTGCCGAGGCCGAGGTCTCGGTCCGGCGAGAGCGTGACCTGCTGGCCGAGGTGCATCTGTCCACCGAGGAGGGGATCTACGGCCTGATCCTCGTGGCGGGGCTCATCGCGGTCGCCGGCAACACCGGTCTGTCCTCCATTCGGGCGCTGGCGTTCGTCCTCGTCACCGTCGGCGTGTTCTGGGTGGCGCACGTGTACTCGGGGACCGTGGCCGCGCACAGCAGTCACGCAGGACTGTCGCTGAGGGCGTCGCTACGGATGGCGCGTAAGCGTTCCAGGGGACTGCTCGCGGCCGTCGTCCCGCCCGCCGTCCCGCTGGTTCTGGGCGCAGTGGGGTTGATCGATGACCTCGTCGCCGACTGGATAGCGATGTGGACGATCGTCGCCGTCCTCGCCCTGCTCGGCTACCTCACCTATCGGCGTCGCGACGCGCCGCTGCGCATGTGTCTTCTCGCCGCGGTGTCCACGGCGGCGCTCGGGTTCGTCATCATCGTGGCCAAAGCACTGCTGCACCACTGAGCCCGCCGGCGCGGTGGCGACTATCCGTCGGGAGCGATCCCGTTGATCGACGTGCGGATGTCCTCCAGCACCGCGCGCGCCGCGACCGGTCCGGAACCCTCCCACACGGCCCGATCCATCACGAAGATCCTGTTGGCGCCGACCGCGTCCAGGTCGGCCCAGCGGTCGGAGGCGAAAACCTCGCGCGCCGCGTCCGCCTCCGCAGGGCCTCCGCCGACGATCGCGAAGATCACGTCGCCGTCCAGATCGTCGCCGAGCGCGGGGGACTCGGGCAGGGGAGGGACCCGCTCGCCGTCTCGCGTGCGTTGGGCGGGAGGCCGGCCGGCTTCCACCGACTCGAGCAGCAACGAACCGAGCGTGGTCGGGTCCTGGACCTCCGCTCCGCCCGTGTCGGACACCGACACCAGCGAGACCCGCGAGTCGGACGGGGTCGCCGCGCCGATCGTCATCCGCGTCCGCTCGATCACGTCCAGTAGTACATCGCCGCCCGCGCGGGGCCTGCCGTAGGCGTCGGAGATCAGCTCGGTCGCGTCCGTCCAGGACAGGGGGGCGGCGTCGTAGACGACCGTGGGCGCGACGGTGCCCAGGGCCTCCACGACCGCGTCATCGAGTCCGTCCGTGCCCGCCAGCACGATCAGGTCCGGATCGAGGTTCCGCGCGACCGAGGCGGCCTCCGACGGGCTCGGCACCGACAGATCGACCTCGGGGAGGTCGGTCAGAGACGTGGGGAGGTAGACGTCCGCGTCCCAGGGCAGCCCGGAGGTGCCGACGACGAGCTGCTGCAGCCCGAGGGCACAGGCGACGTCGACCGCTCCCACACCGAGCGCGAGGATTCGTTCAGGGGACCGCGGCACCTCGACGGAGGCGCCGCCCGGCCCCTCGGACGGCACATCACGAGAGCCCGCGCCCGGGAACTCGGCGGGGGCGGGCTCCTCGACGCAGGACTCCTCCGGCTCGGCGGAGCGCTGCAGCTCCTCGCCGGCCATGCGCGAGGGCGTCGTCGTCACCGGGTGCTCGACCATGTCGACAGGGGAGGGGCCACACGCGGAGAGCGTCAGCCCGAGCGCCAGCGGGGCCGCGAGGCCGGCGGTCAGTCGCCCGTACCCCCGCCCGGGGTGGCGGCGGAGTGATGGCGCGGAGTCGGTCATGGGAACACAGCCTAGGAGATCGTCCGACGACCGTTGCCTCCGTGGAGGTCGGGGACGTCTCGGAGGCCGTGCGTGGGTGCGGCCTGGATCACCTTCGATGTGCCGGATGACCACCGGCGACGACTTCGGCGGGGTGAGTGGTTGGTGTTCTCAGGCGGGGGTTAGGATTGCGGTCACGCACTATTCCTATGCGTTCGACGTGGGGTCGGTGGTTCGACCCGCGACGTCGGGTGAGGCGTTCAGGAGGACCCTTATGACCGCAGTGGCCCCCAAGCCGGTCCACGACCTCGACCACCCACCGGGCGAACCCACGGGTGACGCCCGGCCGGGTTCGTTCGTGTGGAAGATGCTGACGACGACCGATCACAAGATGCTCGGCATCATGTACATCGTCATGTGCTTCATCTTCTTCTTCATCGGTGGGCTCATGGCCCTGCTCATCCGGGCGGAGCTGTTCTTCCCGGGCATGCAGTTCCTGTCGAACGAGCAGTTCAACCAGCTGTTCACCATGCACGGCACAGTAATGTTGCTGCTGTACGGCACCCCGATCGTCGTCGGGTTCGCCAACTACATCATGCCGCTGCAGATCGGCGCGCCGGACGTGGCGTTCCCGCGGTTGAACGCGTTCGGTTTCTGGCTGTTCACCGCCGGCGGTGTCCTGATGCTCTCGGGCTTCCTCACCCCCGGTGGCGCGGCGTCCTTCGGCTGGACCATGTACATGCCGCTGGCGGACAAGATCCACTCGCCCAACGTCGGCGCGGATCTCTGGATCCTCGGCGTCGGCATCGGCGGTATCGGCACCATCCTCGGCGCCGTCAACTTCGTCACCACGATCATCTGCCTGCGTGCGCCGGGCATGACGATGTTCCGGATGCCCATCTTCACGTGGAACATCCTCGTCGCCTCGATCCTCATCCTGCTCATCTTCCCGCTGCTGACCGCCGCGGCGATGGGCGTGTTCTACGACCGCACCTTCGGTGGCCGCATCTACGACCCGGGCAACGGTGGCGCCATCCTGTGGCAGCACCTGTTCTGGTTCTTCGGTCACCCCGAGGTGTACGTCCTCGCGCTGCCGTTCTTCGGCATCGTCTCCGAGGTCTTCCCGGTCTTCTCGCGTAAGCCGCTGTTCGGTTACGCCGGCCTGGTCTTCGCGACGCTGGCCATCGCCGCCCTGTCGATGGCCGTGTGGGCGCACCACATGTTCGTCACCGGTGCGGTCCTGCTGCCGTTCTTCTCCTTCATGACGTTCCTCATCGCGGTTCCGACCGGCGTGAAGTTCTTCAACTGGATCGGCACCATGTGGAAGGGCAAGATGACCTTCGAGACGCCGATGGTCTTCTCCCTCGGCTTCATCGTCACCTTCCTGTTCGGTGGTCTGACCGGCATCATGATGGCCGCGGCGCCGATCGACTTCCACATCTCGGACACGTACTTCATCGTGGCGCACTTCCACTACACGCTGTTCGGCACGATCGTGTTCGCCACCTTCGCCGGCGTGTACTTCTGGTTCCCCAAGATGACGGGCCGGATGCTCGACGAGAAGCTCGGCATGTGGCACTTCTGGCTGATGTTCATCGGCTTCCACACCACGTTCCTGGTCCAGCACTGGCTGGGTAACCAGGGCATGGCCCGCCGCTACGCCGACTACCTGGCCACGGACAACTTCACGGTCCTCAACCAGATCTCGACCGTCGGCTCGTTCATCCTCGGCATCGCGATGCTGCCGTTCATCTGGAACGTCATCAAGAGCTGGCGCTACGGCGAGATCGTCACCGTCGACGATCCGTGGGGCGCGGGCAACTCGCTCGAGTGGGCCACGTCCTGCCCGCCGCCGCGCCACAACTTCGTGACGCTGCCCCGCATCCGCTCGGAGCGCCCCGCGTTCGAGCTGCACTACCCGCACATGAGCGAGCGCATGCGCGCCGAGGCCCACGTCGGTGGACGCGCCAAGTCCCACGACCCGCACTCGTCCAAGGACGTCGCCGAGCGCGGACCGTCGCCGCAGAAGGGCTGACCACCCCACCCGTACTCACCCACGGGCTCGGTTGACCGGAACCCCGTCGGTAGGCTTGTCCACCGGCGGGGTTCTCGCGTGTCCGCTGCACCTTCGTCTGTTGCGCACTCCTCAGGCGACCACCGGGTGGCCCAGGCCGCCCACGACCTCCCGTCAGGAGCATCCGTGAGCACCACCGGAACCCCGGCACTCCTCACCGTCACCGGTCCCGACCGCCCGGGCGTCACCGCCCGTGTCAGCGCCGTTCTCGCCTCGCACGGCGCCGATCTCGTCGATGTCGAGCAGGTTGTCGTCAACGGCCACCTGTCCCTCGGTCTCATGACGCGGGTCGACCAGGACGCCGACGCGGTCGCCGTCGTGCGGGAACTCACCGAGCAGGTGAGCGAGATGGGGATGCACCTCGACGTGCAGTTCGATGACATCGCGCCGGCGACCCCGCCGTCCACCCATGCCGTCGTGATCCTCGGCAGCCCCGTCACGGCGTCCGCGTTCTCCGCGGTCGCCGGGGCCCTGGCCACTATCGGCGCCAACATCGACTCCATCCGGGGGATCGCCGACTACCCGGTGACCGGGCTCGAGCTCCACGTCTCCACCGCGGGCCGCGACGCGGCCGACGACTCGCACCTGCGCGAGACCCTCGCCCCGCTGTCGGACGCCCACAGCGTGGACATCTCCGTCGACAAGGCCGGTCTCGGTCGCCGCTCCAAGCGGCTGGTGGTCTTCGACGTCGACTCCACCCTCGTGCAGGGCGAGGTCATCGAGATGCTCGCCGCGCACGCGGGCAAGGAGGAGGAGGTCCGGGCCGTCACCGAGCGCGCCATGCGGGGCGAGCTCGACTTCGCGCAGTCGCTTCACGAGCGGGTCGCGACGCTGGCGGGTCTGCCGGCGTCGGTTCTCGACGAGGTGGCCTCGAGCATCGTCCTCACCCCGGGCGCCCGCACCACCATCCGCACGCTCAAGCGACTCGGGATTCGGTGCGGCGTGGTCTCCGGCGGCTTCATCCAGGTGATCTCCGGCCTGGTTGACGAGCTCGGTCTGGACTTCGCGCGCGCCAACACGCTCGAGATCGTCGACGGCGAGCTCACCGGCCGGGTCATCGGTGAGGTGGTCGACCGCGAGGCGAAGGCCGAGTACCTTCGTCAGTTCGCCGACGAGCTCGGGATCTCGCTGAGTCAGACCGTGGCGGTCGGCGACGGCGCCAACGACATCGACATGCTCACCGCCGCCGGCCTGGGCATCGCCTTCTGCGCGAAGCCGGCCCTGCGCGAGGTGGCGGATGCGTCGCTGTCGAAGCCGTTCCTCGACACCGTCCTGTTCATCCTGGGGATCACCCGGGACGAGATCGAGGCTGCGGACACGGCCGCCGGAACTTACCGTCGGGTCCCGCTGGCGTGACAGATGGGGCTGCGGCAGGCCCCGCGGGCGTGGGTGACGGCCCGATCTCGGAAGGCACCGGCGTGATCGGGGGCCCGGGCACCGGCAGGGACCTCGACTGGTGCCACGACCGGCTGGCGGCGGGACCGTCCGGGACGGAGGATCCCGAGGACCGGAGAACGGTGCGGTCGATGCCGATAGTCCTGCACCTGCCCAGAGGCGACCTGCCGTCGCGGACCCCGCTTCTCGAGGCCGCGGCATGTGCGGTCGCCCTGGTGTGTGTGGACGTGCGCGTCGCGCCCGGCGGGCCGTGGCACGAGCCGTACTCCGGCTGGCTGGATGCCCGGATGCGCAAGATCGCCCGGCGGGCCAGGGGAGCGCAGTGGCGGGCGGCGCAGGACGTGGACGGCGTGACCGTCGAGGTCGACGGCTGCGAGGCGCGGGCGTTCGTCCCGGGCCCGGTCGACGACATAGATCCGCGCCTTGGGCGTCTGCAGATCGGCGGTACCGACCTCGAGCGTGATCATCCTGACCCGCCCCCGGCCGGCGTGCCGGTGATCTGGATCGATGAAGGCCTGGAGATGTCCGTCGGTAAGGCGGCGGCGCAGGTCGGTCACGGCGTCATGCTGCTGATGGCGGGGATGTCACGCAAGCGGCTGGGGGAATGGGTCGGCAGCGGTTGCCCCGTTGCGGTTCGTGAGGCCGGTTCCGCGCGCTGGCAGGAGCTGTCGGCCGCGGTGGTCCGATCAGAGCCCGGCGTGGCCGCGGTCGTCGACGCCGGCTACACCGAGGTCGCCCCGGGCTCACTGACGGTGATCGCCACCGACGTCCGGGCATGATCGCCGCGGCCCGCGTCGGCAGGCGCCTCCTCGGGCCGCCGGAGGCAGGCCAGGGGATCGATTCTGAGGTCATCGATCGGCGTGCCGCATTCCCGGCTGAGTGCACGGAGGAGCCCGGCTCGGTTCGCGAAACCTGCGCTCCGGGCCGCACTCTCACCGCTGGAGCCCCCGCGTAGGGCCCGGATCGCCACGTTGAGTCGAGTCCGTGTGCGCCACTGCTGGAACGTGAGCCCGGTTTCACCCAGGAACAGGCGCTGGATCTGACGCGGGCTGATCGAGAACCAGCCGCAGAGCTCGGCCAGGGTGGCGGAGGAGTCGGTCGCGACCTCGGCGATCTGACGTGCCGTGGGATGGGCGGGCGTGGGAACGGCGAATGCTTCGGTGAGAAGTGCCGAGACGATGTCGTCGAGACTGTCGGTGAACAGTGTCACCTGCTCGTGTGTGTAGGGCTGGGCCGCGAGCCTGGCCAGCATCAGGTCGGTGAGGGCGGGGACGACCCCCAGTCTCCGGACTCGTTCGACCGGAGTGTTGCGCGGGGACAGGAACGGCCCCAGTGCGATCGAATGCTCGTCCAGGTCGAGCGCGTGGGGGACCCCCGGGGCGAGGAGTACCGATGCCCGCGGTTCGAGAGTGACCACCGAGCCGTCCACGGTCAGGCGGCCGCGACCCATGACCATATGCACGATGTGCGGAACCTCGTGACTGTGCTCGGAATGACCGAAGAATCGCACCCGACTCTCGGGAACCGCCATCGCCAGTGCTCGTGTGAATCCCACAGGTGACCTCATTCTCTTCTGGTCCGTGACAAGTGTCACGTTGTCGCCTTCGGACCGTGACTGTGTCGCATCAGGCCTTCCGGGAGCACCCGCGACGATCTACCCTTCTCCGGGGGCTATTTGGTAAGCCTCACCTAATTTTGCACCGGAGGACAGATGTCACACAACACCCGTGCGCTCACGCGCCCGATCATGGCCGCGGCGATGACACTCATGCTGGCCGCCACCGCGGCGTGTTCGGCCGGAGAAGGGGATCCGTCCGCCGGCGCAGCGAGCGAGCCGGGCGGAACGCGCACGGTCAGCACGCCGAAGGGGGACGTGGAGGTGCCGTCGGACCCGGAGCGCGTGGTCGTGCTCAACTACGCACTCGCCGGGTACCTGTACGAACTCGACATCCCGGTGGCCGCCACGATCCCGGAGGACGCGAGCCAGGCCAACGGGGAGTTCTCCGAACTCTGGGGAGACGCTCCGGAAGAGGACGGCACCGAGTTCCTCCCGTGGTCCGCTGACGGATTCGACCTCGAAGCCATTCTCGCCACCGATCCCGACCTCATCGTGGCCGGCGGATGGGGGTTCCCCAACTTCCAGGCGGACGCGGCCTATGAGGAGCTGTCGGCGATCGCCCCGACGGTCATGGTGGACAAGTCCTTCGTCGACTGGCGTGAACAGGCCGAGTTCCTGGCCACGGACGTGTTCGACCGGCAGGACGAATTCGACGACATGGTCGCGACCTACGACGAGCGGGTCACCGAGGTGGCCGACGGGATCCTGGTTCCCCCGCAGCCGACGTCGTTCATCAGCGTGACCGCGGACGGGACCCCGTACCTGTTGTTCGAGGACACCGGCCTTTCCGTGATGTTCGGCGAGCTGGGATTCCGGACCGACGATCTCGTCGCCCGGCACAACCTCGAGCCCTACCAGCCGGGCGGCGACATGGCGGAGCTGTCCACCGAGCAACTCGGACAGATCGTCGACAGCGAGACGGTGTTCGTCATGGGGTTCAACGGGGAGACGACGTCGGTGGCCGAACTGGCCGACAACCCTGCCTGGCGCAACCTCCCCGCGTTCGTCGGGGACAACGCGTACGACCTCCCGTACTGGGCGGTGCGCCACGACTACAACGAGGCGCTCGCGATCCTCGACATCGTGCAGGCGGAGTTCCCTCGATGAGCCTGACCGATCTCGTCATCCATCCACTGGTGGTGCGGACTGCGCACGTGGTCTCGACGGAAGACGTTGACGGTCGCACTCGTCGTGTCCGCCTGGAAGGCGCCGAACTCGGCGCATTCGAGAGGGCGGGAATCAGCCACCCGGCGTTCGCCGCCCCCGGCTTCGACGATCACATCAAGCTGATCTTCGCCGCCGACGGAGACGTCGAGGCGGCGTTGCCCCGCCAACACGTCGACGGGATCGAGTGGACTCCCTCGGAGCACCGGTTGACCCGGGACTACACACCACACAGCGTGGATGGCCGGACCGGGGGCTTCACCGTGGATTTCGTCCTGCACGGGGACGGCCCGGCTGTGAGCTGGGCGCGTCAGGCGACGCCGGGGTCGACTGTGAGTTTCGTCGGACCGAAATCGTCCCAGGTGCTACCGGACGACGCCACGTCCATCGTCCTGATCGGCGACGAGACCGCGCTTCCCGCCGTCCGGCGGTTCCTGGACGAGCGGCCGCTGACGGTCCCGGCGCATGTGGTGGTGACCACCGGAGGCGACGGGGCATCGACGGATCTCAAGATCCGGGGGACGGATTCGATCCGGGTCGAGCTGATGCCGGAGCCGAGCGGGGAGGCGATCGCCGCGCTGTTCGACACGGTGGACGAGGCGGAGGCGCTCGGGGACCGTCCGTTCGTCTGGGCCGCGGGTGAGGCACGGTCGCTGCTCCCACTCCGGCGTCGTCTGGCGGGCCGCGTCGAGAAGATTCACCGCAGTATCACCGGTTACTGGCACATCGAACGCGCGGAGAAGGCGGGGGAGAGCGTTCCCGAACTGCCCGAGTCGCCGGTGGCGTGGTTCGCGGTCCGGGCCGCCCTTCACACGGGTCTGCTCGACGTACTGCGGGACCGTCCGATGTCGGTCCCGGACGCATCGTCGGCGCTCGGCGTCCAACACGGACTCGACTCGCTCGTGGGCACGCTCGCCGCCGCCGGTCTCCTGGACGGTCATGCCGACGGACGCTGGGCCCTCACGGATCTGGCCGTATCCCTCGTCGACGACGCGCACTCACGGGACGAGTTCACGGGGACCGAGGCCGACCAGGTCCTCGCACTACGTCATCTGGCGGATTCGCTCCGCAGTGGGACCCCCGCCTGGCAATTGGACACCGGGCTGCCGTTCGCGGAGTCCGCGCTCACCGACCCCGAGGTGGCGCATCACCTCGAGCACGAATCCGAGTCGCTGGTCTTCCTCCAGCACGGCCTCCGGCGCGTTCTGACCGGGCTCGCGAGCCCGGGGGTCGTCGCGGTGGGCCCGGGGGCGGGCCTGGTGGCCCGGCTCGCCCACGGCGCCGGGGACGGCAGCGTCCACGTGGAGGTCGATGGAGAGCGCGGCGATGTGGTGGTCTCGGCAATGCTCCTGAGTCACCTCGATGACCAGTCGGCCCTGCAGCATCTGCGGGACCTGTCCGACATGGCCGGCCGCGCGCTGGTCATCGACTCGAGTACCCCCGACGGGCTGTCGCAGACCGCTGCTGACCAGGGGCTGCTCCGCTTCGTCACCACAGGGCGCGACCCTCGGACGCAGGACCGGGTCGGAGAGCTGGCCCGGGCGGCCGGATGGACCGCGCGGCAACGGCACACCCTCGGGTGGGGAGTCGTCGCGGACGAGTTCATCCGAGACGACGACGGTGCGTCCCGGCAGTGACCCCGACTCCGCCGACGACTTCCCAGCGTCCGGCGAACCGGCCCGCTCGGTCGGACGGGCGCACCGGCCGGTGGGCCGAGGGGGCCACCCGGTCGTTTTCTCCGCAGGCCATCCACACAGATCCGCCACGGAGCGGGCACCGGACCGGACGGCGGATCATCGGCCTCGCGATCGGCGTCGTCCTCCTGGTGGCCGTCTGCGCCCTGAGTCTGTTCGTCGGGTCGGCGTCACTCGGGCCCGGCGAGGTGATGTCGGCGTTGACGGGTAAAGCCGACCCGATCATCCACTCGACCGTTGTGGAGATGCGACTGCCCAGGGCTCTCCTCGGGGTCCTGGTGGGCGCGGCGCTCGGCGTGGCGGGCGCACTCGCCCAGGCTCTGACCCGGAACCCCCTCGCGGACCCGGGGATTCTCGGCGTCAACGCCGGTGCGGGGCTCGCGGTGGCGGTGGCCGTGGCGTTCTTCGGGATCACCTCGATCAGTGGCTACGTGTGGTTCGCGTTCGCCGGTGCGCTGCTGTCGTTCGTGCTCGTCTATACGATCGCTCTGCGCGGGCCACACGGAGCGACGCCGGTGCGCCTCACCCTGATCGGGGTGGCCCTGACAGCCGTGTGCACCGGCATCACCCAGTCACTCGAACTGGTGCTTCCCCGTGTCTTCGACCAGATGCGGTTCTGGGGTGTCGGGAGTATCGCCGACCGGCCCGAGGGGACCGTCGCGTTCGTCGCCCCGTTCATCGTGGTGGGGCTCGTGGTGGCCATGCTGACCGGGCGCGCGGTCAACGCCATCGCGCTCGGCGACGACCGGGCCCGTGCACTGGGGGTGCCGATCGGCCTCGTACGGGGCACCTCGGCCCTGGCGATCACGGTGCTGTGTGGCGCCGCCACAGCGGCCGCCGGGCCGATCGCGTTCGTGGGACTGATGATCCCGCACGCGGTTCGGCTGGTCACCGGCCCGGACCATCGGTGGATCATGGCCTACTCGGTGGTGGCCGCCCCGATACTGCTCGTCGTCGCGGACATCATCGGACGCCTCGTGGCCTGGCCGGCAGAGTTGCGCGTGGGAATCGTCACCGCATTCCTGGGAGCCCCGGTGCTCATCCTGCTCGTCCGCCGGGCGGAACGGGGAGGAATGTGACCGGCGAGCGGGCCGTCCGGCTGGGCCGATTCAGCCGTATCGTGACGCCCGGTGACATCCGGGTCGCGGGTCTTGTCGTCGTCGTCCTCGTGGCGCTGGTCCTGGCCTCGCTCATGGTCGGGGACCAGTTGATCCCCCTCGATCGTGTCGTGCGGGCGTTCGGCCCCGAGGCCACCAGAGTGGACTCTATGGTCGTGGTGCAGTGGCGGGCGCCCCGCGCGTTCGCCGCCGCGGTGTTCGGCGCCTGCCTCGGGATCAGCGGCGCCGTCTTCCAGTCGCTGACGCGCAATCCGTTGGGGAGTCCCGACATCATCGGCCTCAACACCGGCGCATTCACCGGGGTCCTGGTGGTCATCAGTCTGGGCGGGATGGGCTACGCCGCGGTCTCCGCGGGCGCCGTGGTCGGGGGAGTGGCCGCGGCCGGATTGGTGTATCTGTTCGCCTACTCCTCCGGGCTCCAGGGATTCCGCCTGATCATCGTGGGGATCGCCGTCAGCGCGTTCCTCGGGTCGATCAACTCATGGCTGGTCGTCTCATCCGAACTCGACGTGGCGCTGCGGGCCGCGGTCTGGGGCGCGGGGTCCCTGAACGGCGTCCGATGGCCACAGCTGCTCGGAGCAGGCGCGCTGGCCCTGGCTCTCGTGGCGCTGGTCCCGTGGCTGGCCCGACGAATCGCCCAGCTCGAGTTGGGCGATGACGCCGCGAAGACGCGCGGGGTCCGGACAGAGCCGGTGAAGGCCGTCGCCGTCGTGGTGGGAGTAGCGCTGACCGCGCTGGTGACCGCGGTGACCGGGCCGATCGCGTTCATCTCGCTGGCCGCGCCGCAGATCGCGCGGCGGACCCGACGGCGGTCGGGTGGCTTCGACCCGGTCGGCGCAGCCCTCGTCGGAGCGGTCCTGCTCGCCGGGTCCGATCTGATCGCCCAGCACGCGATCCCCGCCGCCAGTGTGCCGGTCGGCGCGGTGACGGTCTGTCTGGGCGGGATCTATCTGGTGTACCTGCTGGTGCGGGAGAGTGACAGGAGTTGAGTGTGGAATCGGCACTGGAGGCGCGCGGGGTATCCGTGGCGTACCGGCGGGGCGAAAACGTGCTGTCCGAGGTCTCGGCGAGCGTGCCGGCCGGCGAGTTCACCGCGATCATCGGACCCAACGGATGCGGAAAGTCCACCCTGCTCAGGGTGTTCACGAGACTTCTCACCCCGTCGTCAGGTCAGGTTTTCCTCGGCGGTGAGGACCTCGCCCGCGTGCGTACGGCCGACGTCGCGCGCCGTTTGAGCCTGCTCCCCCAGGACTCGCCGATCCCGGACGGGATCCGGGTGGCCGAGCTGGTGCGGCGAGGTCGCTATCCGCACCAGACCCTGTTCGCCCAGTGGAGCGCCCGCGACGAGGAAGCGGTCACCACCGCCATGGAGCTGACCCACGTGGACGAACTGGCGGACCGACTCGTCGGCACCCTGTCGGGCGGGCAGCGCCAGCGCGTGTGGATCGCGCTGGCACTGGCACAGGATGCGCCCTGCCTGTTGTTGGACGAGCCGACGACCTTCCTGGACATCGCGCATCAGGTGGAGACGCTGCGCCTGCTCGACGATCTTCGCGCGCGGGGCCGGACGATCGTGGCGGTGTTGCACGAGCTGGGGAACGCCGCCAGGTTCGCGACGCATCTGATCGTGATGAAGGACGGGCGGGTGGTGGCGACCGGGCCTCCGGCCGAGCTCCTGACCGAGGAACTGGTGGGAGAGGTGTTCGGCCTGCGGTGCCGGGTGATTCCCGATCCGGACACCAGGGTGCCGGTCATCCTGCCGCGGTGAGACCGGGCCCTGCGCGGCGCTGATGCCCGGTCGGCGCCGCCTCCGACGGCTCAGGAGTCGCGAAGTCGCTCCAGGGCGCCGAGCACCACGTCGCGGTTGGTGGTCTGCCAGAACGGGGGCAGTGAGGCGCGGAGGTAGCCACCGTAGCGGGCGGTGACCAGCCTGGAGTCGAGTACGGCCACGACGCCCCGGTCCTCGGTACGACGGAGGAGGCGCCCGACGCCCTGCGCGAGCAGGAGGGCGGCGTGGTTACCGGCGACGGCGAGGAAGCCATTGCCACCGCGGGCCGCCACCGAGCGCTGCCGCGCCGACAGCAGCGGGTCGTCCGGGCGGGGGAACGGGATCCGGTCGATGACGACGAGCGACAGTGTCTTGCCGGGGACGTCGACCCCCTGCCAGAGCGAGAGCGTCCCGACCAGCGTGGTCTCCTCGTCCTCCGCGAACTGAGCGACGAGATTGGCCGTCGAGTCCTCGCCCTGGCACAGGACCGGGGTGTCCAACCGTTCGCGCAGGAGCTCGGCAGCGGCCTTGGCCGCCCGCATCGACGAGAACAGTCCCAGTGTGCGCCCACCGGCGGCGGCGACGAGATCCACGAGTTCGTCCTCCGCGTCGGACGAGGTCCCGTCGCGGCCGGGGGCGGGCAGGTGCGCGGCCACGTAGAGGATGCCGTTGCGGCGGTAGTCGAACGGCGATCCGGCGTCCATGCCCGACCAGCGCAGTGCGGCGGCGTCCTCGTCGGACGGCGGCTCGAGGGAGACGGCCGTCGCCGGGTCCGGGCGCGCGGCGGAGGCGGGCGGCAGACCCCAGCTGGCGGCCAGCCCGTCGAACTTCCCACCCGTCGTGAGGGTGGCGGAGGTGAGGATCACCGTGGACTCGGCGAACAGGCGGGTACGCAGGAGTCCCGCCACGGTCAGCGGCGCGACCCGCAGGATGCGTCCGCGTCGGTCCTCCTGGCTCATCCAGACGATCTCCAGGCGTTCGGCCACGGGCTTGTCGTAGGACCCGAGCATGCGGTCGGCGGCCTCGGCGATCTCGTCGAGTGCCGCCAACGTCTTCTGTCGGTCCGAGGCCCCCTGCGGGTCGCCGGCCGCCTCCCCGGGCTTGGGGCCGGGCACCGCGCTGCGGCAGTTCTCCGCGGTGTGGCGGACGGCGGCCAGCGCCAGGTCCGCCCCCTCGGGAAGGATGTCCCAGCGCCCCTCAGGGCAGATCTCGAGTAGCCCGGCCAGGCCCTCGCCGGCGGCGACCATACGGTCCGCGGTCTGCTGGTCGACGAGCTTGGCGGCCCGGCGTGCGGCCTGGATGACGGCGGCGCCGGTGAGTTCCGCGGTGGAGACCCCGGTGACCCGGTCCGACAGTTCGTGGGCCTCGTCGATCACCACGGCGTCATGCTCCGGGAGCACCGACACGTCGGTCATGGCGTCGATCGCCAACAGCGCGTGGTTGGTCACCACCACGTCCGCGCGTCCGGCCTCCTGCCGGGCCTGCTCGGCGAAGCACTCGGAGAACTCGGGGCACAGCTGCCCCAGGCATTCGCGGCTCGTCACCGAGACCTGGCGCCACGCCGCGTCCGATACGCCGCGGGGCAGATCGTCCCGGTCGCCGGTGTCGGTCTCCTGCGCCCAGTCGTGCAGCCGCGCGATCTCCCGCCCGAGCCACGAGGACGGGCCGGTGTCGCGGGGCGAGGCCTGCCGCGGGGTGCGTGCGGCCGTGGACTCGCCGCCGAGAGGGAGATCGAACAGCTCCTCCGTCTCGATCTCCTCCGGGTCGGCCTCGTCGACCGGCCCGGTGCTCACGCGGTGGAGGCACAGGTAGTTGCCGCGGCCCTTGAGGATCGCGTGGGAGGGCGCCACGCCGAGCGACGGACGTAGTGCGGCGGCCAGGCGCGGTAGGTCCCGGTCCACGAGCTGGTTCTGCAGGGCGATCGTGGCGGTGGAGACGACGACGGTGCCGCCCGTCTCCACGGAGTGCCGCAGCGAGGGTACGAGATACGCCAGCGACTTACCCGTGCCGGTGCCGGCCTGCACGGCGAGATGCTCGCCGGTCGACAACGCGTTTCCCACCGCCTCGGCCATCATCAGCTGGCCGTCGCGTCGACTTCCGCCGAGACCCTCGACAGCGGTGTCGAGGAGCTCGGAGACGGAGGGAAGCGAGTCGGTCACGCGGTAACCCTAGCCGCCCGATCCGACACGAGGTCAGCGGCCGGTGGGCGCGGACGCGGTCGTCGTCGGTCCTGCCCTCGGGGGGACGGGCGACCAGCGTTCTACGAGGGGGTGCCGTGCGGCGCGACGGTACGAACGGGGATGGCCGGATCCCCGGCACTGAGCGCGAGTCCCTCCCACGGCAGGCTCACCATCACGGCCGCGTGGTGGTCGCGGGACTGCTCGAGTGAGGGCAGATCCGGCACGGGCTCGCCGTCGCGGAGCATGGGGATCATCAGCTCGCGCTGCTCGAGACCGGGCTCGTCGGGCGCACTGCCGGACGCCGGGAAAAGCACTTCCTCGACCGCGGTACCCGAGGCCCGGTGGTACCGGACCGCGCGCTTGGCACCGGGCAGCGTCTCCTTGTGGGTGGAGCGTTTGGCCACCGGGATGCCGTCGACCTCCACCAGCTTGTAGACCATGCCCGCCGTCGAGGCGCCGGAGCCGGTCACCAGGCGCGTGCCGACGCCGTAGACGTCGACGGGCTCGGCGCGGAGCGCGGCGATCGCGTACTCGTCCAGGTCCCCGGAGACGACGATCTTCGTGCGCTGCGCCCCGAGGGCGTCCAGCTGGTCCCGCACCTGCCTGGCGAGCACGCCGAGGTCGCCGGAGTCGATCCGCACGCCCCCGAGTTCGGGGCCTGCCACCTCGACCGCGGTGGCCACGCCGGAAGTGATGTCGTAGGTGTCGACCAGCAGCGTCGTCCCCACCCCGAGGGTGGCGACCTGCGAGCGGAAGGCGGCCGCCTCGTCGGGGCCGTCGGGCCCGGTGTGGAGCAGCGTGAACGCGTGCGCCGAGGTGCCGGCGGAGGGGACACCGTGGCGCCGGGTGGCCTCGACATTGGAGGTGGAGTGGAAACCGGCGAGGTAGGAGGCGCGGGCCGCGGCCACGGCCGCCTCCTCGTGGGTGCGGCGTGAGCCCATCTCGATGATGCGGCGGCCGCGTGCGGCGGAACTCATCCGGGCGGCCGCGGCCGTGATCGCGCTGTCGTGGTTGAACACGGACAACACCAGGGTCTCGAGCACCACACACTCGGCGAAGCCGCCGCGGACACTGAGCACGGGGGAGCCGGGAAAGTAGAGCTCGCCTTCCCGGTAGCCGTCGATGTCGCCGCTGAACCGGAAGTCCCGGAGCCATCGGATGGTCCGCTCGTCGAGGGAGTCCGCGACCACCGCGACCTCCTCCTCGGTGAACCGGAAGTCGGCGAGCCGGTCGAGCAGACGGCCGGTGCCGCCGACGACGCCGTACCGGCGGCCCGCGGGCAGGCGGCGGGCGAACACCTCGAAGACGCAGGGCCGGTCGGCTGTGCCGTCGGCCAGTGCCGCGCTGATCATGGTGAGCTCGTACTTGTCCGTCAGCAGCGCGGTGGAGGGCCGCCCCGACCGGGGTTCGGAGGCGGGCGATGTCGTCGAGGTCACGCGGCCGACTCTACGTCGTGGCCGCGGGGGCGGGAATCCGTATCCTGGGATGCATGCACCCAGTGACGACACCGCTCGCGGCCGTCCGGAGCACCGTCCCGCACATGGCGATGCCTTCGGCGGTGCCCGTGGAGTCCACGGATACGGAGCTCGACGGCGGGATCGACAATCCCTGGCTCACCGTGGTCTGGGACGATCCGGTCAACCTCATGAGCTACGTGACGTTCGTCTTCCAGCGGGTGTTCGGTTACACCCGCGAGCACGCGCACGACCTGATGCTCAAGGTGCACAACGACGGCCGGGCGGTCGTGTCCTCCGGGGGTCGGGACAAGGTGGAGAACGACGTGCGGAAACTGCAAGAGGCCGGGCTGTGGGCCACCATGCAGCGGGAGGCGTGAGTCCGTGAAGGCCTGGCAGCGAAAGTCCTCCCTGGGCGGCCCCCGTATCAAGTCGGTGATGGAGAGCCACGAGGTGCAGATCCTGCACGCGCTGGTCTCCAACGTCGTGGACATGCTCGAGCAGCGCCGCGACTCGGCGCCGCGGGACGAGCTGGCCGAGCTCACGGGTATGCGCAGTGGGCATTCCGCACTGCCGGACCAGGCGCCGCTCGCGAGACTCCTGCCGGACTTCCACCGACCCGAGAAAGCGGACGGGCCGCAGGGACCGTCCGGGTCGGGGTCGGACGCCGGGGCCGTGGCGCGCGCCCACAACTCGGGCATGCGGATGATCCACGAGCCCGAGATCATCGACGCCAAGCTCGCGTCAGCGGCGGTGCTTCTGCGCTCGCTGCCGGCCCGCGGCGGAACCGTCTCGCTGACCATGGACCAGGCGCAGGCCTGGATGGGCTGTCTCAACGACGTTCGCCTGGGGTTGGGCGCGGTGCTGCTCGAGGCCGGCGACGCGGATGGCACCCCCGCGACCGATA
Organism: Dietzia sp. NPDC055877; assembly: GCF_053615975.1. NCBI lineage: Bacteria > Bacillati > Actinomycetota > Actinomycetes > Mycobacteriales > Dietziaceae > Dietzia > Dietzia sp. NPDC055877. Next base: position 281,987 of record NZ_JBSHCV010000004.1, read on the forward strand.
TCCCGGAGTTCGTGCCGGAGGACGATCCGCGCTCGGCGCAGCTGGACGTCTACCACTGGCTGACGTTCATGCAGGACTCCCTGTGCACCGCCCTGACCGGGGAATGAGGAGAACACCGTGTACCACGACCCCCGAGCCCCGATGACCCCCGGCGTCGGCGACCCGGCGCCCGCCAGGCAGGGCCCCCGGCGCGGGCCGGCGCTCATCCTGTTGTTCTGCTTCGTCGCCCTGATGTGGGTGGTCGAGGCGGCCGACCAGGTCCTCATCGCGGTAACCGGCAACCGGCAGGTCCTGGACGCCCACGGCGTGGAACCCCTGTCGACCGACGGCCTCCTGGGGATCCTCTTCCAGCCCCTGTTGCACGGTGACTGGGCGCACCTGATCGGCAACTCGGTAGCCCTCCTGATCCTCGGCTCGATCATCGCGATGTCCGGCGTCCGTCCGCTCATCAGCGTCACGCTCATCTCCTGGGTCGCCTCGGGCGTGGTGTCCTGGCTGCTCGGTGGCGTCGGCACCGTCCACATCGGCGCGTCCGGAATCGTGTTCGGCTACGTGGCGTACGTGATCCTCCGCGGTTTCTTCACCCGCAGGTTCCTGCACCTGGTGATCGGGGTGGTCATCGGGATCTTCTACGGCGTCGAGACCCTCGCCGGTCTGTCACCGATGCTCGAAGGCGTGTCGTGGCAGGGCCACCTCGGCGGCGCGATCGGCGGCCTGGTGTCGGCGTACGGGCTCAAGCGGGACCGCGGGTCGAAGCAGCTCCCCGCCGGGCAGCGCGGGTGACGGGCCGGAGACTGGGCGCCTCGGTGACCTCCCGGGGCCGCGGCACGCCGGGCACGCCGCCGGACCGGAATGCGCCGATCGGGGTCTTCGACTCGGGGGCGGGCGGATTGACCGTGGCGCGCGCGATCATGGACCAGCTGCCCGACGAGTCGGTGGTCTACGTCGGCGACACCGCTCACGGGCCGTACGGGCCGTTGCCGATCGCGGAGGTCCGCGCGCACGCGCTGGCGATCGCCGACCAACTCGTCGAGCGGGGCGTCAAGGCGTTGGTGATCGCCTGCAACACGGCGTCGGCGGCCATGCTGCGTGATGCCCGCGAGCGCTACCCGGTGCCCGTGGTGGAGGTCATCCAGCCGGCGGCCCGCCGCGCGGTGGCCACCACGCGGTCGGGGAAGATCGGCGTGATCGCCACGCGGGCCACGGTCGCCTCCCGGGCCTACGACGACGCTGTCGCCGCCGCGGCCGGCATCGAACTCACGTCGGTGGCGTGCCCCAAGTTCGTGGAGTTCGTGGAGCGCGGCGTCACCAGCGGCCGCCAGGTTCTCGGCCTGGCCGAGGCCTACCTCGCCCCGATCCGCGACTCGGACGTCGACACCCTGGTGCTGGGCTGCACCCATTACCCGCTGCTGTCGGGCGTGGTTCAGCTGGCGGTGGGGGACAACGTCATTCTGGTCTCGAGCGCGGAGGAGACGGCCAAGGACGTGCTCCGGGTGCTCACCGCCGAGGACCTGTTACGACCGCACGATCAGGAGCATCCGGCGACGCGGGAGTTCCTCGTCACCGGCGATCCGGATGCCTTCCGCAGAGTGGCGTCGCGCTTCATCGGTCCCGGGCTGGTGGCGGTCGGGCGGACGGCGGTGGGTTGAGCCGTGTGGGACACGCGTCGCGGGTAGGGGCGCAGTCGGCACGACACGCGGCCCGGCGTGGCACGATGGTGCCCATGTTTCTGACAGTCCTCGGGTGCTCGGGAAGTATCGGCGGACCCACCTCGCCGGCGTCCGGGTACCTCGTGGAGGTCGAGGGCGTGGCCCCCGTGGTGATCGACATGGGGCCGGGGGTGTTGGGCGCGCTGCAGCGCCACGCCGTCCCCGAGGACGCCGCGATCCTTCTGTCGCATCTCCACGCCGATCACTGCCTGGACGTGCCGAGCCTGTTGGTGCTGCGCCGGTACGGGCCGCACTCGGCCACGGCCGGCAGGGTGCCGCTGGTCGGGCCGTCGGGGACGGCCTATCGGATCGGCGTGGCATCGGCGGAGGAACCCGGTGCGGTCGACGACCTGTCGGACACGTTCGAGGTGTCGACGTGGGATGTCACGCCCGAGCTGGAGTTCAAGGACGACGACGAGGTGGTCCTGCATGTGCGGGCCGGACGGGTGGACCATCCGCCCGAGTCGTACGGCCTACGCCTGACCTCGGCCGACGGTCGCGTGCTGGTCTACAGCGGTGACACGGCTTATGGCGAGTCGGTGGTCGAGCTCGCGGCCGGCGCCGACGTCCTGCTCTGCGAGGCGTCCTGGACGCACGAGGAGGGGCACCCGCCGGGCATCCATATGTCGGGAATCGAGGCGGGACGGGTCGCGGCGCGCGCCGGGGTCGGTCGGCTCGTGCTGACCCACATCCCGCCGTGGACGGATCCCGAAGCCGTGCGTGCCGAGGCCGCGACCGAGTACTCCGGCGAGATCCTGCTCGCCGAGCCGGACCTTCGTCTGGAGATCTGAGGACCGGCGCAGGGGCCGTCGCCACGCGGTGTCGGGCGTCCGCCGCTAGGATCGGCGCTCGTGACCTCTTCGAACATCAGCAGAGCAGACGGGCGCGCGGACGGCGATCTGCGCGACGTGACCATCACGCGGGGCTTCACCTCGCATCCGGCGGGTTCGGTTCTCGTCACCTTCGGGCAGACCCGGGTGATGTGCACGGCCAGCGTCACCGAGGGGGTGCCGAGGTGGCGCAAGGGCTCGGGACTGGGCTGGCTCACCGCCGAGTACGCGATGCTGCCCGCGGCCACGCACGAACGTTCGGGCCGTGAGTCGGTGCGCGGCAAGGTCGGCGGCCGCACCCACGAGATCAGCCGCCTGGTGGGCCGGTCGTTGCGTGCCTGCATCGACCTGTCGGCGCTGGGGGAGAACACCATCGCGCTGGACTGTGACGTGCTCCAGGCCGATGGCGGCACCCGCACCGCGGCCATCACCGGCGCGTACGTCGCCCTGGCGGATGCGGTGACCTGGCTGCAGTCCAAGGGCGCGGTCACCGGCAATCCGCTCACCGGGGCGATCGCCGCGGTCAGCGTCGGCGTGGTCGACGGTCGCGTCCTGTGCGACCTCCCGTACGAGGAGGACTCGCGGGCCGGGGTGGACATGAATGTGGTCTGTACGGACGCGGGCGCGCTCGTCGAGGTGCAGGGCACGGCCGAGGGGGCCGCGTTCGGTCGCGACACGCTGAACGAGATGCTCGACTCGGCCCAGGCCGGTTGCGAGAAGCTGTTCGAGTTGCAACGTCAGGCGCTGGCCGCGCCGTACCCGGGCGAGCTGCCCACGCCTCCCGGCGTGCCGGCGCGGCGGAAGTAGACGGTGACCGTGCGCCTGCTGGTCGCCAGCCGGAACGCCAAGAAGCTCGCCGAGCTGCGCCGGGTGCTGGACGCGGAGGGGATCGTCGGCATCGAGCCGGTGGGCCTGGACGAGGTCCCCGAGTTCGCGGAGGAACCCGAGGACGGCGCGACCTTCGGCGAGAACGCCCTCATCAAGGCGCGGTCGGGCGCGCGGGCCACGGGCCTGGCGTGTCTGGCCGACGACTCCGGTCTGGCCGTGGACGCGCTCAACGGTATGCCGGGCGTGCTCTCGGCGCGCTGGGCAGGCAGCCACGGCGACGATGCCGCGAACAACGCCCTGTTGCTGGGCCAGCTGACCGACGTGCCCGATGAGCGACGGGGAGCGGCGTTCGTCTCCGCCTGCGCGCTGGTCTGGCCGGGCGGGGTCCCCGGGTCGGGTTTCACATCCGGGCCGGACGGCGCCGAGATCGTGACGGAGGGGCGCTGGCAGGGTTCGGTCCTGCGCGCGCCGCGCGGGGAGGGCGGGTTCGGCTACGACCCGCTGTTCCAGCCCGAGGAATCGGACCGCGCCGCCGCCGAACTCACGCCGGCCGAGAAGGATGCGGCCTCGCATCGCGGCCGCGCGCTGCGTGCCCTGGTACCGGCACTGCGAGTGCTCGCCGAACAAGCCTGACCCGGCCGTTGCCCGGGCCTCAACCCGGCGATCGCCCGTCCCCAGCCTCCACGCGGCACTCACTCACACGTCCTCAGTCCCGCCTCCGCCAGCCCGTCCGCCGAGTGGTCGCACCGCCTCACAAGACGCCAAGACCAGGCCCGGCGCAGACGGGATTCTCGACCACTCGCCGCGACCCCGCGGCACGCGAGGCGCGTCCGCCTAACTGAAGGCGCGGAGCAGTTGCCCGGCGAGTTCCTGGCGGGTGAAGTAGAACTGCCGCTTGGTTACCTGGATGAATCGCCACCCCAGCGCTTCGAGACGATTCCGGCGCTCGACGTCCCTGGCATGTTGTCGAGGCTCGTAGTGGTGGTCGCCGTCGTATTCCACCGCGATCATGCGTTCCGGGTCCGCGAAGTCCAGGCGATACGGAGTCCCCCGAATTTTGAACTGCGAGATGAGGTGGGTGATTCCCAGATCCACGAGGAACAATCTCAGTCGCGTCTCCATGGCGGACTGCGACTTCGGGTCGACCAACGTGCACCGGTCGAGTGCGATGCGCCGCCCCCTGAGTCCCGGGTACTGGTCGAGGAGCGAGGGCATCGCGAGCCGGGCATCGATTCCCGGACCCATGCGCCAGGCACCGTCGAGCGCGACTACTGCCTCGTCGCGGTCAAGGTTCCGGGCTAGATCGAACAGCGCCCATTCGGGAGAGGCGACCAGCAGAGGATTGCGATCTGCATCGAGAACGGTCTCGACCCGGTCGATCGGCACGTCGTAGCGGCGAGCGGTGATCCCCGGTCGTCGCACGCGCCGGAGACCGACGGCCAACTCGACGGGGTACTCGCGTGGTAGCCACGGGTGGCCGTGGATCGCGACCGCCAGCCACCCGGCCGCCACCGCGCAGGGGACCGCGACAGTCGCCGCGGCGAGGCGGGAGACGGGGGTCTGGCGCGTTTCTCGTGGCTCCCATACTCCGTGATGGGTACGTCGGTAGCGGTCGGTGGCGCGATGGGCGCCGAATTCGGAGAGCAGATGGCCGTAGCGTCGCGGCCCGCCGGGAGATGTGGTCACGCGTCGACCATCGCGCATCGTCCGATGAGGTCAGCAGATCTGTCCTGGCGAAACTTCTCGGTCTGTGGACACCGAGAGGCCCTGTGGAATGCGGGCGGCGACGCCGTCGGCTACCCGGCCGGCCCGGGCATACGTCGACGACACGGTTCCGCCGAGTGGTCCCACCGCCTCACAAATCCCCAAGACGCGGCCCCGCGTCACCGTGATTACCGACCACTCGGCGGGATTTGCGACCACTCGACGGGGAGGCGGCAGCAGAACCGAGGAGACGACCACTGGTCGGGGAGGCGGCTGCAGAGCCGGCGAGGCGACTACTCGACGGGATTTGCGACCACTCGGCGGGAAGATCACAGCAGAGCCGGGGGAGGCGCGCGCGGGTGGCGCTACTCGGCGTGAGCGCTCGGGGCGAGAGCTTCAGACGGCGAACTCCTCGCGGACGTCCTTGGTGCGCTTGTGCTCGAACCAGAACGACAAGAACGGGATCGTGCCCGCCAGCGCCGTGGCCAGGGTCCGCGAGGCCTTCCACCGGGCCTTGATCGCCAGGTCGAGGGTCATGAACAGGTACAGGATGTAGAACACGCCGTGCGCCTGGCCGATGTAGGTGAACCAGTCCGGGGCGTCGCTCGAGCTCGCCAGGATCAGGTACTTGTAGATCATCTCGGCCGTGAGCACGAGCAGCCACACACCGGTGATCCAGGCCAGGATGCGGTAGCGCTTGAGCGCGCCGGAGATCTTGCCGTTCGGGTCCGGCTTGCGATCGTCGGTGGTCGCGGCAGTGGTGGCGGTCATGAAGCGGGCTTCTCCTGTGAACGATCGACGACGCCGTCCTGACGGGCCAGCTCGGCGAGATACGAGTTGTACGCGGCCAGGCCCTCGTCTCGGGGCCCGCTGTCCACCACGGGTCGGCGCGTGGGCAGCAGGTCGGACGGGATCTCCGTCATGACCGGGCCCCGACGGCCACCGCGCCCGCCCGATCCGGCACGAGAACCGGCTGCGGGTGGGTGGGAGCCTGCGGCGGGGTTGTCGTCGTCGTCCTCGTCGAGAGGGAACGAACCGACGGCGCCGGCGCCCGCGACGTCGTACCCGCCAGCGGCCCGGTCCTGCTCGTCGGCCTCGAGGCGCACGTACTTGTAATAGGCGTAGACCAGGAACCCGGCCAGAAACGGCCACATAAACGTGTAGCCGAGGTTCTGGACGGTCCCGGTGGCCTCCTGGTAACGGGCCAGCTGCCAGAACCCCATCCCCAGGCAGAAGATCGCACCCAGGACGACGAACGCGATCCACGACGGGCGGTGCCGGATTTTCGGCGGGGCCGAATCTCCGGAAGCGGAATCGCCTCCGGCCGCGCGGGGAGTCGGGTTGACGGACACGACTCCACGGTACCGCCGACCGCAGGCTAAACTCACCTCGCGGTACCCCCGGGTATCACGCGCCCGTGGCGGAATTGGCAGACGCGCTGGATTTAGGTTCCAGTATCTACGGATGTGGGAGTTCAAGTCTCCCCGGGCGCACCACACTGCGCCCCCGGGTCTAGGTCACCCAGGGCGCGAACGGCGCGACCGGGAAGCACTCGACCGGCGCCGTCTCACCGGGTTCCAGAGCGTTGAGGGCGTACCGCAGCGCGCGCTCGCTGTAGAGGGTCGAGACGTGCTCCGAGTGGTCGGCCTCGCATTCGTCCTGGAGGAGGATGTTGGTGACGCCCGGCCCGGCGTAGTACTGCCGGACGAACGGGGTCACGACCTCGTCGTATTCACTGATCACGGAGTACATCTCGACGCCCGGCACCCCGGCGGCCCCCTCCGGGTAGACCTGCCGTGCGATCTCCGAGTCGTACACCTGCTGGGTCAGACCGGGCGTGGTGTCCTCGATGCTGCCGTACACGTGCGGCCCGATCACCGGGATCAGAGAGCGCAGCCACACGAGCGTGCTGAGCGTGGTGCCCGTCGACGGCGAGATGCCGACCTTGGTGTGGACCTTCTCCGCCCCGCCGAGCTGTGTCAGGTAGTAGTCGGGCAGGAGGCCGCCGCCCTGGGAATGGCCCACGAGGTCGACCTCGTGGGCGCCCGTCGCGGCCAGCACGCGGTCGACCATGTCTGCGAGTGTGTGTGCGGCCTCCGGGATGTCGCCGACCGCCTGCGCGGGGAATCGCGGATCCGGGGTGACGTTGCCGTGGTTGAACGTGAACACGCAGTACCCGGCGTTGCTCAGCAGGGGAGCACCGGCCTGCCACGCCAGGGCCTGGGTGGTGAAGGTGGGGTTGACCAGGATCACGGGGCGCGGCCGCTCCGGGGTGGGGGTGCAGTCCCAGTTGTTCGCGCCTGGCGGCGGTGTGAGCGGGTCGAGCGCCGCGAGGACGCCGGCCTGGATCGAGAACGGCACCGGTAGCGGGCCCTCGGTCGGGTCGGCAGCGGCCGGAGATGCGATGGCGACGCCCATGAGGACGGCCGAGACGGTGGCGATCGCCGCCTCCATCCGACGACGACGTCGTCCGTTCGCCGGACCCGTGCCCTCCTCGGGGGTGCGCTCTGTGGTCGTGTCGTCGGGGGCGGTCGTCGAGCTCATCGTCGGCCCTCCTCACTGCGCCAGAGGTGCTACTCGTGGCACGTTCAGCGAACGGTGGTGTGAGGTGGATCATATTCTCGCGCCGGGGAGTGACGGACGAATCGCCCCGACTGCCGTCCGGCCACGGTCAGCGGACCCGGGCGAAGACGGCTCCGCGAGACGACGCGACCCCGGCACCCCTGGCGGCGGGGTGTCGGGGCCGGGTCCGCTGTGGTCGTGGGTCGCGTCAGGCGTCGCGCGAGGTCACCGCGCGGGGCTCGTCGATCACGTCCGGGTGCGTGACGAAGTGCCAGATACTGAGCGCGAGACCTCCCCAGATCACGAGCAGGAACAGCACCATCATGATGATCGCCGTGGTGTCCATGGCTCAATCCTCCTTCGGGCGGTCGGTCGGGGGCGTGACGCGGGTGGCGCCGCCGTTGGCGGTGCCCGCTGAGGTGTCGGCCGAAGCGGCGACACCCGGGTCGAGTTCGTCCTGGTAGCTGAAGTCGCTGGGGTCGTCGTCGGTCGCCGGCGGGCCGTCGAGATGACGTGCCCCGCGCCAGGGCAGCAGCGACAGGATGACCGACAGCACGAGGATCGCGGCGATCATGCCCCAACCCCAGACCCCCAGAACGGCGGCGTCGTACCCCTCGTACGGCTCGGAGATGAGGCTCCGGATCTCGCCGAAGAGCGCGTAGGCCAGGACGATCGGGGTGATGACCGCCATGCAGATGATCCAGATCGGGCCGACCTTGAACGAGGACACCGAGTTCAGGTGGTCGCGCAGCGTCGGACCCAGGCGCAGGGCGAACATCACCACGATCAGGGCGATCAGCGCGATGCCGACGATCCCGATGCTGTTGGCGAACTTGTCCATGATGTCGAGGTTCTGCAGGCCGGTCTCGGTGGGCATGAGCAGGACCGAGACGACGGCCATGGGGACGCCCACGGCGAGGACGGCGGTGGTGCGTGAGACGCCCACCTTGTCCTGGAACGACGAGATCACCACTTCGACGATCGAGATCATCGAGGTCAGTCCGGCCAGAATGAGGCAGATGAAGAAGACGACGCCCCAGATCGGGCCGCCCGGCATCTGGGAGACGAGTGCGGGGAAGGCGATGAATGCCAGCCCCGGCCCGCCGCTGACGTCGTCCCAGCCGGCCCCGGCGGCAGACGACACCAGGAAGCCGAGGGTGGCGAACACACCGATGCCGGCCAGGACCTCGAACGCCGAGTTGGAGAAGCCCACCACGAGGCCGGAGCTGGTGAGGTTGGACTTGCGCTTGACGTACGAGGAGTAGGTGATCATGATGCCGAACCCGACCGAGAGCGAGAAGAAGATCTGGCCGTACGCGGCGATCCACACCCCCGGGTCGGACAGCACTCCCCAGTTGGGCGTGAAGAAGGTGTTGAGGCCGTCCAGGGCGCCCTCGAGGAACAGCGAGCGGATCACCAGGGCGACGAACAGGACCACCAGAAGCGGGATGAAGAACAACGCGGTCCGGCCGATGCCCTTCTGGACGCCGGCGATGAGGATTCCCAGTGTGACGACCCAGACCACGACCAGCACGATCGTGATCAGCGGGACGAAGTCCAGGCCGAATCCGGATCCCGCCTGCAGGAACTCCTCGGCGAAGAACGAGGATGTCTCTTCGTAGGTTTCACCCCAGCGCATGTCGACGGAGAACCAGGCGTAGCAGGCCGCCCACGCGAGGATCACGCCGTAGTAGATGGCGATCACGAGAGCGACGAGGACCTGGATCCAGCCGACTGGCTCGGCGAACCTGTTCATTCGACGGAAACTCAACGGCGCGGAGCCGCGGAAGCGGTGTCCGATCGCGTAGTCGAAGAACAGTAGCGGGATGCCCGCGGACAGCAGGGCGACCAGATACGGGATGAGAAAGGCGCCGCCCCCGTTGTCGTACGCGACAAAGGGAAATCGCCAGATGTTGCCCAGGCCGACGGCCGAGCCGATCGCGGCGAACACGAACACGGAGCGCCCGGAGAACGCCTCCCGTTTTCTCGTACCGCCTGTGGTGGCGGGTGTGGACATGAGTTCCTCCTCGGCGGGGGTGGCGGCATTTCGGTGCCGTAGATCCCCTACTTCTAGTCCGGTAGTTGCTGATTGGTGACCATTTCGACGCAAGTCGGGTATCGAGGCCACGTGACTGGTGGGATTAGAGTAGGCCCATGAGGCCTCCTCGTGGTGGACAGACGGCAAGACGCGCGGTTCTCGCCGCGGCGTTCGTCGTGACCACGGCCGGCGCTGCGGCTGTCGCCGCACCGGGCCCGGCTCTTCCCGGAGTGCCGATCGAGGTCTCCGCGCAGTCGGGGATCGACGTTGTCCCGCCGCCGGCGGAAGTGGTCCGGGAGACCGGTTCGTGGTTCGCGCACGGCTCGACTCTCGAGCTTCTGCCTGACGGCTCGGGCATGTTCGCGAGGTGGGTCGGCGCGTTCGACGGTGACCGGATCTCCCTGCGTCTCATCCCGGCGCCGGGAGAGGCGACCGTCGCGGAGATCGTCGGGATCGAGACCGTCGGGGAGGGCGCGCTCGCGCCCGGTGTCCGTCCGGGGATCGGCGGGCTCGTCACGATCTCGTTCGGAGAGGGCGTCCGAACCGCGCACGTCGAATGGTCGTCCGGCCCCGAGCGTCATTCGGCCGATCTCTGCCCCGCGGAGGGGCTCGACGCGGCGACGATGGAAGCACTGCGCTGCGGCGCCTGACGTCGATTCAATGTGACGCGTCGCCCTTGGCAACACGCCGTGAGGGTGGGGTGCACGCCTGAGAGAGACGTAACGATTCGGTAACGGCGTCGAGCGGAAACCTGAGGGAGACCTCACCTGTGGATATGAGGCTAGCGTCACGTCCCACTGTGGTGAGCGTCACCGCTCCGAGGGGGGTTCGGACCCGTCAAATGGTCGGGTGGAGGCTGTCAATCTGAGGGGCGCCTCAACTTTCTGTGGCAATCTGTGCGCTGCGCCGTTCCGGGACACCGTGACACGGCGCTGCCACTGACGAGAGTGCCAAGGAGTTCCCCACGTGACGATCGATGACCGCGACCTCACCCCCCGACCGATCGAGACCGGACTCGCGGCCCGCCGTGCCTCCCGCGCTCTTGCGGACGAGCTGCGTGACGGCACGGCCTATGCTCTCGCCTTCGGCGGGCAGGGGATCGCGTGGCGTGACGCACTCAGCGACCTCATCGACGGCACCGGCATCGGCCCGGACCTGCAGGAGCTCGTCGACGCCTCCGTCGCGCTGACCGAACCCGTCCACGACGAGATCGCCGTCGTGCGCACCCACGGCTTCCGGCCCATCGAGTGGGCCAACACCACCACCGGCGAGGACGAGGACCACGGCAGCCTGCCCGACGACGCCTCTCTCTCCTCCGCGGCGGTCTCGCTGCCGGCGGTCCTGCTCACCCAGATCGGTGCCCTGCGCGCGCTCGCCGCCGAGGGCTTCGACACCAACGACACCCCGCCCGCGGCCGCGGTGGGTCACTCGCAGGGCATCCTCGCGGTCGAGTCGGTGGAGACCTTCGGGTCCGTCGACGACCGGCTGTTGGCCGTCGCCGAACTCATCGGTGCCGCCGCGACCCTGGTGGGTCGCCGCGTCGGCCTGTTCCGCAAGGGCGAAGCCAGCCCGATGACGGGCGTGTCCGGCATCGACGGCGACAAGCTGCGCACTCTCGTCGACGAGCTGTTCTCCGAGGTCGACGCCTCGATCCGTCCCCGCGTCTCCATCCGTAACGCCCAGCGCCGCCACGTCGTGGTCGGCCGCCCGGACGACCTCGAGGACCTGCGCCGTCACTGCGCCGACCTCGAGGCCGGGTCCCGTCGTCGTCGCGAGGCCAAGCTCACCGGCGGCGAGGTGTTCGCCCCGGTCTTCGATCCGCTCGACGTCGAGGTGGGATTCCACCACCCCGCGATGGCCCCGGCCGTCGACGTCGTCTCCCGCTGGGCCGCCCGCTGCGGCCTGGACGTGGACCGCGCCACCGAGCTGGCACGTCAGATCTTCACCGAGCCCGTCGACTGGGTCGAGGATCTGGCCGAGACGCTGCACGCCGGCGCCGAATGGATCCTCGACATGGGCCCCGGCGAGGCGCTGACCCGCCTCAACCGCTCGATCGTCCGCGGCCAGGGCGTCGGCGTGGTCGCCGCCGCCACCCGAGGTGGTCTGCGAAACCTGTTCACCCCGGGCGCCGCCCCGGAGATCGAGCGCCCCTGGACCGCGTTCCAGCCGCAGCTGATCACGCTTCCCGACGGCAGCATCCACGTCGAGACCTCGTTCACGCGCCTCACCGGCTGCTCGCCGATCCTGCTGGCCGGCATGACTCCGACCACCGTCGACCCGGAGATCGTCGCGGCCGCCGCCAACGCCGGCCATTGGGCCGAGCTCGCCGGCGGCGGACAGGTCTCCGAGTCGATCTTCGCCGCGAACACCCAGCGCATGGCGGAGCTGCTCGAGCCCGGCCGCAGCGCCCAGTTCAACTCGCTGTTCCTCGACCCGTACCTGTGGAAGATGCAGGTCGGCGGAAAGCGCCTCGTCCAGAAGGCCCGCGCGGCGGGCATCCCCTTCGACGGCGTGATCGTCACCGCCGGCATCCCCGAGCTCGACGAGTCGGTCGCCCTCATCGAGGAGTTGACCGAGGCCGGACTGCGGCATGTCAGCTTCAAGCCGGGCACGATCGCCCAGATCCGCCAGGTCGTGCGGATCGCCGCCGAGGTCCCGCATATGCCGGTGATCGTGCAGGTCGAGGGCGGCCGCGCCGGCGGCCACCACTCGTGGGAGGACCTCGACGACCTCCTGCTGGACTCCTACGCGATGCTGCGTGAGCGCCCCAACGTCGTCCTGTGCGTGGGCGGCGGCATCGGCACCCCCGAGCGGGCCGCCGACTACCTCACCGGCTCGTGGGCCAACGCCCACGGCTACCCGGCCATGCCGGTCGACGGCATCCTCGTCGGGACCGCCGCCATGGCGACCCTCGAGGCCTCCACCAGCCCCCAGGTCAAGCAGCTCCTGGTGGACACCGTCGGCGTGGACGCCTGGGTCGGAGCCGGTCAGGCCGAGGGCGGCATGGCCTCCGGCCGCAGCCAGCTCGGCGCGGACATCCACGAGATCGACAACACCGCGGCCCGCACCGGCCGCCTGCTCGATGAGGTCGCCGGCGACGCCGAGGCCGTGGCGGCGCGTCGCGCCGAGATCATCGCCGCGGTCGATGGCACCGCCAAGCCGTACTTCGGCGACCTCGACTCCATGACCTACGAGCAGTGGCTGCGCCGCTTCGTCGAGCTCTCGCTCGCCCCCGGTGCCTCCGCCGATGGCTGTGTCTCGCGCGACGGCAACGGGTTCGACCTGGGCGGCGATTTCGCCGGAGACGTGGCCGACGGCACCCGCTCGGTGTGGCTCGACCCCACCATCCGCGACCGCTTCCACCGCATGGTGCAGCGCACCGAGGCCCGGCTCGACGAGGTCGACAGCGGCGCGATCGTCTCCGCCTTCCCGCGCGTGGAGTCCATGGAGCGTCCCGCCGACGTGATCGACGCACTCGCGGCCCGCTACACCGAACTCGGTGACGCGGTGCTGCACCCGGCCGACGCCGCCGAGTTCCTCGACATCTGTCGCATGCCCGGCAAGCCCGTCCCGTTCGTCCCCGTGATCGACGCCGACGTGCGCCGCTGGTGGCGCTCGGACTCGCTGTGGCAGGCCCACGACGCCCGCTACGACGCCGACGCCGTGTGCGTCATCCCCGGCACCACCTCGGTCGCGGGCATCACCCGCGTCGACGAGCCGGTGGGCGACCTGCTCGACCGCTTCGAGGCCGTCACCGCTGAGCGCGTCCGCGGTTACCTGCCTACCGCCGAGGCCGTCTCCAGCCGTCGCCGCGGCACGGTCACCGCCGCCAGCGGACCCGTCGCCGACGTGCTCAACAGCCCGGACGTGACCTGGGCCGGACGCCTCGTCGTCAACCCCGTCCACCGCCTGGGCGTGCTGCACGCATGGGAGATCGACGCCGAGGGCGTCGGCCGCCACCCCGTCTCCGGTGCCGCGCTCACCCCGGCCGCCGACGGCCGCACCGTGGACCTCACGCTGCCCATCGGCGCAGCCGAGATGACCATCGAGATCACCGTCGACGCCTCCGTCGCCACCGGCGCCGCTCCGGTCGTCACCGACGAGGCCGCCGAGGCCGCCATGCGCACCCTGCTCGCCACCGCCGCCGGCGTCGGCCGCGGGGGAGCGGGTGGCGTCGAGATCGCCGAGCTGCCCGAGGTGAAGGACGGCGTCGCCACGGCCCGCTTCCTCTTCGAGCCGACCCTGGCCTCCGACCACACCGGAGTCACCGCCGGCAGCCTGCCCACGACGCTGGTGGCGTCCGCCGGCGTCCCAGACGCACTCGTCGGCGCCGCCTGGCCCACCGTGTTCGCCGTGCTCGGCGAGACCCGTCGCCCGAGCGGTCAGGGCACCGTCGTCGAGGGACTGCTCGACCTCGTGCACCTCGACCACGGTGTCCGCATGCACGCCCCGCTTCCGCAGACCGGGGCCGAGCTCGTCGTCGTCGCCCGCTCCGGCGGGGTTCGTGACACCGACCTGGGCCGCGTCGTCGAGGTGACCGTCGAGGTCGCCACCGAGTCCCCCGACGGGACCCGCGTCCCGCTGTGCACCCTGTCCGAGCGGTTCGCCATCCGCGGCCGCACCGGCCGCGCCGAGGTGGGCGACCCCCGCCCGGCCGGTGGTGCTCTGGTCAGCACGTCCGGGGGAGTCGTGGAGCCGGCGGAGACCAGCCGCCAGCTGCGCGTGTCGACCTCCCTCACCGCCCCGCACGACATGACCGCGTTCGCGCTGGTCTCGGGCGACCACAACCCGATCCACGTCTCCGACACCGCGGCCGAGCTGGCCGGGCTGGGCGGGGTGATCGTCCACGGCATGTGGCTGTCCGCCGCCGCGCAGCACGCGGTGCAGTCCTCCGACGGCCGTGATCCCGCCCTGCGCATCGCCGGCTGGACCGCCCGCATGCTCGCCCCGGTCCGCCCGGGTGACCGCATCCGCGTGCGCGCCGTGCAGACCGGGCGCCATGCCGGCGGCCAGGTCCTCGAGGTCACCTGCACCGTCGACGGCGCGACCGTCATGGCCGCGACCGCGCTGACCGAGGCGCCGCGCACCGTGTACGCCTTCCCCGGCCAGGGCATCCAGGCCAAGGGCATGGGCATGGAGGGCCGCAACCGCTGCCCGCGTGCCCGCGAGATCTGGGACCGCGCCGACAAGCACACCCGTGCCGCGCTCGGCTTCTCGATCCTGGCGATCGTGCGCGAGAACCCGACCGAGGTCACCGTCCGCGGCGAGGTGCACCGTCATCCGGACGGCGTCCTCTACCTGACGCAGTTCACCCAGGTCGCCATGGCGTGCCTCGCGGTGGCACAGCGTGCCGAGCTCGAGGCCGACGGGCTGTTCATCGACGATGCCTACTTCGCCGGCCACTCGATCGGCGAGTACGACGCCCTGGCCGCCATCTCCGGTGTGCTCGAGCTCGAGCCGCTGCTGGAGATCGTGTTCCAGCGTGGCTCGACCATGCATCAGCTGGTCCCGCGCGACGAGCAGGGCCGTTCGGACTACCGCATGGCCGCGATCCGTCCGTCCCAGATGGGGATCTCCGACGACGAGATCCAGCAGTGGGTCGCTGACGTCGCCGCGCAGGCCGGTGAGTTCATCGAGATCGTCAACTACAACCTCGCGGGCTCGCAGTACGCCTTGGCCGGCACCGTCGCGGGCTGCGAGGCGCTGGAGAACGCCGTCAACCGCGAGCTGGAGACCTCAGGCGGCAAGAACGCCTTCATCCTGGTCCCCGGCATCGACGTGCCGTTCCACTCCACCGTCCTGCGCGGCGGCGTCCCGGACTTCCGGGCCACCCTCGACGCGCTGATCCCGCACGACATCGACATCTCGGTGCTCGTGGGCCGCTACATCCCGAACCTGGTCCCGCGCCTGTTCAGCCTCGACCGCTCCTTCGTCCAGGAGATCGCCGACCTCGTGCCGGCAGAATCCCTGTCCGAGGTGCTCGCGAACTGGGATGCCTGGTCGGCCACCCCGACCCGCCTCGGCCGCCTGCTGCTGGTCGAGTTGCTGGCCTGGCAGTTCGCAAGCCCGGTCCGCTGGATCGAGACCCAGGAGCTGCTCTTCACCCCCGTGGAGCGTGGCGGGCTCGGCATCGAGCAGTTCGTCGAGGTGGGCGTGTCCAATGCCCCGACCGTGGCGAACCTGGCCTCCAAGACCCTCGATCTCCCCACCCACCGCGGCCCCCGCGCCCGGGTGCTCAACGTCGAGCGCGACTCGGCGACGCTGTACGGCACCCTGCCGCCCAGCGTGGAGGACAGCGACGACGACTTCGACACGGTGAGCGCCGCCGACGCGTCCGCCGCCACTGAGTCGTCCATCCCGGCCGCCGACCAGGCGGCCCCCACAGACCCCGCACCGGCCGTCAACACCCCCGGCACGGCCGGTGCGGACCGATCCGCCGCACCCGGTGACAGCAGCGCGGCCCCGGCCGCAGCCGCCCCCGGTGCGCCCCGCCCGGACGACCTCGAATTCGGCGCCCCCGCGGCCACCCGCATGCTGGTGGCGCTGCGTACGAAGGTCCGTCCCGAGCAGATCGCCCCCGGCGACTCCATCGAGACCCTGTGCGACGGCGTCTCCTCGCGCCGCAACCAGCTGCTGCTGGATCTGGGCACCGAGCTGAGTCTGGGCGCCATCGACGGCGCCGCCGAGGCCGATTTCCCGACGCTGTCCGACCAGGTCTCGCGCCTGGCCCGCGGCTACGCCCCCTTCGGCCCCGTCCTGTCGGACGCGGTCGGCGAGGGACTCCGTGCCGTGCTCGGTCGCACCGGCAAGCGCCCGGCGTACATCGCCGAGCGAGTGACCGGCCCGTGGGAGCTCGGCGCCGGCTGGGCGCAGCACGTCACCGCCCAGATCGCCCTGGGCACCCGTGACGGTGCCTCGATCCGTGGCGGCGACCTCGCCAGCCTCGACGCCTCCGGCGTCAAGGACGTGGCAGGGCTGGACGCCCTCATCGACGCGGCTGTCCAGGCCGTCGGTGCCGCGAACGGCATCGCCGTGGCCATGCCGGCGTCCGCCTCCGGTGGCGGTGGCGTCGTGGACTCCGCGGCGCTGACCGAGTTCGCCGACGAGATCACCGGCGCCGACGGCGTCTTGGCGCAGGCCGCCCGCGGCCTGCTCACCAGGCTCGGGCACCTCGAGCCCGAGGCCGTCGACCTGCTCGCCGAGGCCGACCCGGACTCCGAACTGGCCGACCTGGTCGCCGCCGAACTCGGCACCGACTGGCGCCGCGTGGTCGCCCCGGTCTTCGACTCGGGCCGCGCGCTGCTGCTCGACGACCGCTGGGCCTCGGCCCGCGAGGACCTGGCCCGCCTCTGGACCCGCACCGACGTACCGGCCGATGCCGCGGAGGCCTTCCTCGGCGCCGGCGAGATCGTCGCCGAGCAGGCCCGCTGGTGGGCGGCCCGGGCGGTCGACGCCCGACGCGACGCCCTCGCGTCCGCCTACCGGGAGATCTCCGAGACCGCGGTCGAGGAATTCGTCGGGGAGTACGCCGGCGACGTCGCCGTCGTCACCGGCGCCGGCAAGGGTTCCATCGCCGCGGCGGTCACCGGACGCCTCCTCGCGGGCGGGGCCACCGTGGTGGCCACCACCTCCAACCTGGACCAGACCAAGCTGGCCTTCTTCAAGGACCTCTACCGCACCCACGCCCGCGGCGCGGCAGCACTGTGGGTCCTGCCCGCCAACCTCACGTCCTACTCGGACGTGGATGCGCTGGTCGAGTGGGTCGGCTCCGAGCACTCCGAGTCGGCCGGTGGCCAGACCACCGTGCTCAAGGCGCCGCTCACCCCGACCATGCTGTTCCCGTTCGCGGCACCTCGCGTCCAGGGCTCGATGGCCGATGCGGGCCCGCGCGCCGAGACCGAGATGCGTGTCCTGCTGTGGGGCGTGGAGAAGCTCGTCGCCGGCCTCGGCGCGATCGGCGCCGACACGGACGTCGACTCCCGCCTGCACGTGGTCCTGCCAGGATCGCCCAACCGCGGCATCTTCGGCGGTGACGGTGCCTACGGCGAGGCCAAGGCAGCGCTGGATGCCATGATCGCCAAGTGGTCCTCCGAGAAGTCCTGGTCCGAGCGCGTGACCTTCGTCCACGCGATCATCGGCTGGGTCCGCGGCACCGGCCTCATGGGCCACAACGACCCGCTCGTCGAGGCCGTCGAGGCCGCCGGCGTGTCCACCTGGTCCACCACCGGGATCGCCGGTGAGCTGCTGCGCTGGTGCACCCCCGAGTTCCGCGAGGCCGCCGACAACGCCCCCGTCACCGTCGACCTCACCGGCGGACTCGGCACCGCAGACCTCGACATGTCCGCGCTCGCCGCGGACCGGCCGGGGACGTCGACCGAGGCCGTGGCCGACGAGGCCACGGGCACGATCGCCGCGCTGCCGTCGCTGCCCACGGTGGCCGCCGACGAGCGCCCCGAGTGGGGCGAGGTCACCCAGCAACTCGAGGACATGGTCGTGATCGTGGGCGCCGGCGAGGTCGGCCCCTACGGCAGCGCCCGCACCCGCTTCGAGGTGGAGACCACCGGCGAGCTCACCGCCGCGGGCATCGTCGAGCTGGCCTGGTCGACCGGGCTCATCACCTGGGAGGACTCGCCGCGCGCCGGCTGGACCGTCACCGAGTCCGGTGACCCGATCGCCGAGGCCGAGATCGCCGAGCGCTTCGGAGACGAGGTACTGGGCCGTGTCGGCGTGCGCCGCTACGCCGACGACGCCCGCGCCGAGATGTTCGACAATGCGGCCCCGCAGCTGACCTCGGTGTTCCTCCCGGAGGACCTGTCCTTCGTGGTGGACGACGAGGCCCAGGCCCGTGCCTACCAGGAGGACGACCCGGAGAACACGGTCGTCACCCGTGGTGAGGGCGGCGAATGGACGGTCACCCGCAAGGCCGGGACCGAGATCCGCGTGCCACGCCGGACCATGCTGACCCGCGTTGTCGGCGGCCAGATCCCGACCGGCTTCGACCCCACGACCTGGGGCATCCCGGCCGACATGGTCTCCGGCATCGACCGGGTGGCGGCCTGGAACCTGGTGGCCACCGTGGACGCCTTCATCTCGTCGGGCTTCACCCCGGCCGAGCTGCTGGCGCACGTCCACCCGGCCGACGTCGCCAACACGCAGGGCACCGGCATGGGCGGCATGACCAGCATGCGCTCGCTGTACATCGACGGCATCCTCGGCCGCAGCCGCGCCAACGACACGCTGCAGGAGGCGCTGCCCAATGTGGTGGCCGCGCACGTCATGCAGTCCTACGTCGGCGGCTACGGCCCGATGGTCCACCCGGTCGCGGCCTGTGCCACCACCGCGGTGTCCGTCGAGGAGGGCTTCGACAAGATCCGCGCGGGCAAGTCCGACTTCGTGGTGGCCGGCGGATTCGACGACCTGTCCATCGAGGGCATCCAGGGCTTCGCCGACATGTCCGCCACCGCCGATTCCGCGGCCATGGCGGCCAAGGGGATCGACGAGCGCCACTACAGCCGGGCCAACGACCGGCGGCGCGGCGGGTTCGTCGAGTCGGCCGGCGGCGGCACCATCCTGCTGGCCCGCGGCGACGTCGCGGCCCGCATGGGCCTGCCGGTGCTGGGCGTGGTCGCGTGGGCCGGCTCGTACGCCGACGGCGCGCACACCTCCATCCCGGCGCCCGGCCTCGGCGCCCTGGGCGCCGGCCGTGGCGGTAAGCGCTCGCCGCTGGCCCGCGGCCTGGCACAGCTGGGTCTGACCGCCGACGACCTGGCCGTGGTGAGCAAGCACGACACCTCGACCAAGGCGAATGACCCCAATGAGTCGGACCTGCACGAGCGGCTCGCGGCGTCGATCGGCCGGTCGGCCGGGAACCCGCTGTTCGTGGTCTCGCAGAAGACCCTCACCGGGCACGCCAAGGGCGGCGCCGCCGCGTTCCAGCTCATCGGGCTCACCCAGATGCTGCGGTCGGGCACCATCCCGCCCAACCGCGCGCTGGACTGCGTCGACGACGTGCTGGACAAGCACCCGCACCTGGTGTGGCTGCGCGAGACCCTGCAGCTGGGCGGCGACATGGCACTGAAGGCCGGTCTGCTCACGTCGCTGGGCTTCGGGCACGTCTCCGGCCTCATCGCGGTGACGCACCCGGAGGCCTTCCACCGGGCCGTGGCCGCCGCTTACGGCACCGAGGAGGCCGAGCGGATCCGCGTGGCCGGTATCGAGCGCGAGCGCTCCGGCGCCCGCCGCCTCGTGGACGCCCTCTACGGCGGTGACCCGCTCTACGCCCGCCCGGAGGCGCGTCGGCTCGGCGAGGGCTCGGCCGACGAGGTCAAGGAACGCGAGGCAGCGGTGCTCCTCGACCCGGCCGCCCGGATCGACGACGACGGTGTGCTGTCCGCGTCAGCGGGCGACACCGCAGCTGACGCGTGAGCGGGCCGTGTGGGCGAGAAGTTCGAGCGGTTGAACGTACTCGGGAGCGCTGAGGCGTGAGCGGGGGCGTTCGGGGCGTCGGGGTCGACACTGTCGACCTCGGCGCCTTCGCCGCGTCTCTGGCAGAGCCAGGCACGCGGTTCGCCGAGGCCTTCTCGGCCACCGAACGCCGGCAGTGCAGCGACCGGGCCGCTGCCCGCGGGGCCGACACGGGCACGGCGGGGGAGAACCCGCTGGCTCGTCATCTCGCGGGCCGGTGGGCCGTCAAAGAGGCGGTCGTCAAGGCATGGTCGGCGGCGTTGTACGGTTCGCCTCCGCCCATCGCACCGGATCTGCTGCGATGGTCGGAGATCGAGACGGTCTGTGACGCGTGGGGCCGGCCCGCCGTCCGGCTCAGCGGGGAGGTGGCCCGTCAGGTCGCCGCGACGGTGGGGGAGGACGCGCGCTGGAACGTCTCGCTCAGCCACGACGGCGATGCGGCCGTGGCGTTCGTCGTGCTCGAGGCTCCCGCCGCGCGGTAACAGTGCACGCGTGCGATCGATCGGCGATTCCGATGGCCCTGGGCCCCGGCCCCCCGGGAGTGCGACGCAAAGTGACGTGCTGATCGGTGGTGCGAGCCAATCGGAGGGGTGGATCGCCTCGTGCCCCTCGGTTTGGAGGGCGGATCGGAATCGGCACCTCGAATTGGAGGGCGTAACGAGGAGCGGGGCCGATCTAGCTGAAGGTCGTCTGACTGAAGGGCAGATCGGTTTCTGGTGCGGCCGGGCCGTGCGTAGTTCGTCCATCAGCCATCGGTCCGCCGCCATGATCCACGGACTTCCGGAACCCGAGACCCAGGTCGACATCGTCGACGGGGAGGGCCGCTTCATCGGCCGGGTCGACTTCCTGTGGCGGGAGTTCGACTTCATCGGTGAATGCGATGGGCTCGGCAAGTATCTCGACGGCGCCGATGCCGCGGAGGCGCGTTGCAGGCTCGATGTCGAGAAGGATCGTGACGCCCGTCTGATGGCTCTCGGATACCGGCTCGTCCATTGACGGTGGACTGATCTCGAGCGGCCGTGGACGTTGATCCAGCGGATTCGGGATGTGCTGACCGCGGCCGCTGCGTGAGTGTGGCGATCCGACCGGGCTTGCTCAGCCGGACTGTGCCTCTTTCTCCGCCAGCCACAGGTAGGCAGTGAGCATCCGCTTGAGCTCCCTGACCGTGGCGTCATGGAGGGTCTCGCCGTCCTCCGCGCCCGCGCTGGTGCCGTGGCCGGCGCTGACGGAGAAGTTGAGCATCGAATAGGAGGCGTGGACCAGGACCTCGGCCATGAATGCGCGGCGCTCCCGGTCGGTCGCCGGCATGAGCGGGGCCAGGACGCTGGCGATCATGCGGGCGATCTCGCGCTCGTTGACCGCAGCGGTGGCCCGGGTCGCCGGGGTGGCCTGAGTCGCCAGCCACACGGCGCGGCGGGACGGGTCACGCAGCCACATGTCGGCCAGGTGATCCAGGAAATCATTGAGCAGCTCGGGCCAGTCCAGGGCGGGGATCTTCTGCGCGAACCGCTCGATCTCCTCGATCACCCCGTGCGCATCCTGACGGTCCAGCTCGCACACCAGCACGTATTTGTTGGCGAAGAACTGGTAGAGCGTGCCGATCGGGACACCGGCGCGAGAGGCGACCTCCTCACAGGTGAACGAGTCGAAACCCACTTCGACGAGGACCTCGCGGGCAGAGGCCAGCAGCGCCTGGAACTTCCGCCTGCTCCGCTCCTGGATGGGGCGGCGGCGGGGGACCAGGATGTTGGGTTCGCTCTGGGCGGACTCGTCCTCTGAACCTATAGTCGAGCTCAGAGAGTCCTCGGTCGGCTCGAATGTCATCCGCGGTCTCAGCCCCCGGCGGACGCGGACTCGGGTAGCTCCACGCCCAGCAGCTTGGCGACCATGGCGACATGGCCCTTGGCGCGGACGTTGTACCGGGCCATCGACAGTGTGCCGTCCGCATCGACGACGAATGTCGAGCGGATCACGCCCATCACGACCTTGCCGTAGTTCTTCTTCTCACCGAACGCGCCCCATTCGGTGAGCACCGTCTTGTCCGGGTCCGACAGCAGCGGGAAGGTGATCCCGTGCTTGTCGCGGAAGCGCGCCAGCTTCTCCGGCATGTCGGGAGAGATGCCCACGACGCCGATGCCGGCGTCCTTGAGCTGTTGGAGGGCGTTCTCGAAGTCCACGGTTTCCGTGGTGCATCCGGGCGTCATCGCCGCCGGGTACACGTACACCAGTACCTTGCCGTGCTCCGCGATCAGATCGGCGAGCGCGATGGGCGTCCCGTCGGCATCCGGGAGGGTGAAAGCGGGGGCCGTCTGGCCCACCTCGAGCCGTGGTGTACTCACCGGTGCTCCTGGTGTCGAGTCTGGACTTCGGACCCCACCAACCTATCCGATGCGTCGGCGCATCGGCGCGGATCCTTCCCGGGTGCAGTAGCGTGGGCGGGGTCAGAAACCCGCGGGGTGGCCCGCGGTCGTGCGATCGACGGAGGTCTCGTGTCCAGGAGTTACGACAGCATCGAGGGCGATATCGCCAAGGCCCGGGACGATCTCGCCACGACCTTGGACGAGCTCGCCGACCGGGTAAACCCCAAGAATCTCGCAGCCGAAGGCAAGGATCGCGCCACCGCAGTCCTCAAGGACCCGCGCGTGCTCGCGGCCATCGGGGGCGTCGCAGCGCTGGTTGTCGGCGGGATCGCCTTCTCCATGGCCAACAAGCGCAAGGAGCGTCAGCGTATCGAGGCGTATCTGGCGGCCCGCCGGGGCTGACCTGGCCTCAACGATCGGCTTCCACCGGCTCCACAAGTGATGTCAGGTGGGCCAATTCCCCGGAGATTCCCGTGAGGGGACCATCGGTCTCGGAGGAGTTGATCTCCGCCGGGGGCCGGTCGGGGGGCACCGCCGGCCTCGGAGATCTCCCAGGCCATCTCGGTGCCCGAGATCGGATCGGCGGGGATCGCGCCCTCACGGCGTTGACCGGCATAGGCGGTCACGAGGTCGGCGAGTCGATCGGCGGCTGAGACCGCTGGAATCCAGGCCGCCGCGGTACGGCCACCCACTCCCGGCTCGGCAAGTGCCCGCCGGAGCCGGAACTGCAGGTCGGACAAGGCGCTGTAGGCGGCCCGACGTGCCCCCACCAGATCGTCGTGTCGTCGTGCCGCATCGGCAGGGCTGTCCGGGATCGGGCTCGCCGCCAGCTGGAGATGGTCGGCGATCCGGTTCATAGCCGTGGCGAAGGTCTCGGAGATCCAGACCCGTCGGCTGTGTGGCCAGATGAGGTAGCCGAAGACCAGGACTATCGCGCCACCCACGATGGTGGCGCCGATACGCTGGATACTGAAGTTGGCCGAGGCGTCCCCGGGCTGGATGACGTCGACCAGCAGGATGACCGCCGGGGCTATCGCGACGGCCTGTAGGGCGTAGGACCGCATCATGAGATACGGAACGCACGCCGACAGCAGCCCGATCACGAGTCCGATCGCCCACCCCTTGGGCACCACGAGGAGCACCACGGTCGCGAAGGCCGCTCCGACGGCCGTCCCCAGGACGCGCAGCACGGCTCGGGAGAACACCGAACCGAAGTCGGGTTTCATCACCAGGCAGACGGTCAGCGGAACCCAGAACCAGTGGCTGAACGGGAAGTACATCTTGGCGGCCACCGCGATCGCGTAACACAGCGACAGTCGGCACGCGGCCATCATCACCTCGTGACTGAGCGTCATCGTCAGCAGTGGCTCGTGGGGGATCTTCGCCGACCCACCGGAATGCAGCAGTCTGTCCAGCTCATCGATGTGCCGGCCGAGTAGGTCCACCGTCGAACCGCCGTCGGCGGGAGGCGTCGTCGGTCGGGTGTCGCGACGGTGTGAACGCGCCGTGGCCGCCACTTCGGAGGCCAGGGCGGAGAGCCGGGCTCGGGCAGCCTCTACCGCTGCCATATCGGACGCTGCCACCAGGAAGGCCTGGACGCGGTCGGCGGCGGACAGTACCTCACCGTCCATCACCCACACCCGCGTAGACCACGACGGCCGGGCGGCGAGCTCCGAGGCCCGGCCGACCGCGTTCTGATACGCCGACGTCGCCTGTCGGCGCGCCGCGACGGTGCGGTCGCCGCCGTCGACCAGGTTTGCCGCGCGAGCGGCCGCGAGGTCGGAGAGCGCGCCGAGTAACGAGACCAGGACGATCCGCTGCGGACGACGCGGGTTGACGAGCATCTCGATCGCCAGCAGTAGCGCGTAGAAGACACCTCCGACGAAGTACAGCCACATCGCTGTCCACCAGTCCACGTGGGGGACACCGAGGGCGATGGCGGCGACGAGGAGAAACTGCATGCCGGCAACCGAGAACGCGGGCCCGAGGCCGGCGATCGCCCCGGCGGCGCAGGCGACGACAGCGGCGATCAGGACGAGTGCGGGTAGGGGGAGGTTCTGCGCGAACCCCAAGAGATAACCGCAGGCCGCAATGGGTGTGGAGACAGCGATGATCGAGAAGTTGAGACGGTAGCTGCCCTCGCGCTCGCCCGCCGCGAGGAGAAGCGTGGCCAGTCCCACCCACATGCCGTTGAGCGTCTGGCCGAGTAACGCACCCACCACGAACGGCAACCCCACGGCCAGTCCGGCACGGAGACTGTGGCCGACCGGGAACTGCGCTGGCGCGACTCGGAGGACGGCGCGGATCCAGTCCGCAGGAGCGCGATTCGCGGGGATGGTGGGAGCGGTTACGACGGGCCCTTCTGTACGTTTGCTCCACCTTATGAGGGCAGGCCGGAGAGGGGGCCGGATCGCCGACACCGATGATTGCCTCTGCCAGCTGTCGCGGAGGGGACAGCCCGGACGTGCTGTCCCGACCGAACGAGAAGACCCCGGCCCGCATTGCTGCAGACCGGGGGTCTTGATTGTGCGCCATCAGGGACTCGAACCCCGAACCCGCTGATTAAGAGTCAGCTGCTCTGCCAATTGAGCTAATGGCGCTTGCCTTGCTTGCCTGGTGCGAGAGAAACAGTAACAGGGCGTACGTCGAATCACGAAATCGCCTGGTCAGTGCGAGGGTCCCCAGGTAGTTGACAGGCCACCCTTTACCGTTTCGATATGGAATACAAGCATTCTCCCAGGCATAATGGCGGAGGACATCCGCTCGACCGTGGCCGCGGTTGGGGGGAGGCGATATTCGGAAGGGGCCATCAGTGAACCTGCGCACATCGGATCGGACGGGGCGACGATCGACCGGAAACCGGTCCCGGGCTCGTCTCGCGCTGGCCGCTGTGTTCACCGGGGCGCTCGTGCTCACCGGCTGCACCATCGGGGACGGTGGGTCGGGTTCAGGTGGAGAGCAGGCCGCCGAGGCCCCCGCGGGGCCGGCTGCGGTGATCGACCTCTCGGTCGCGGACGGCGCGCGCGACGCCAATCCGGCCGAGCCACTCGTCCTGACGGCCGAGAACGGTCGGCTGGATTCGGTCGTCGTTCGCAATCCGGAGGGCGTCCAGGTCCAGGGTGAGTTCAACGCCGAGTTGACCGAATGGCGGTCCACGGAGGACCTGGGGTACGGCCGGCAGTACACGGTCGAGTCCACCGCGTTGGACGAGGAAGGTCTGGTCACCCGGAACAACGTCACGTTCAGCACGCTGACGCCGAACATCATGACCGCGGCGTACCTCACGGTGGGCGAGGGCTCGGTCGTGGGGATCGGTCAGCCGGTCGCGGTGATGTTCGACGAGCCGATCAGCGACCGGCAGGCCGCGCAGGACAACATCCACATCACCACCACCCCCGAGGTGGAGGGCGCGTTCTACTGGGTGTCCAATCAGGAAGTGCGGTGGCGTCCGCAGAACTACTGGGCGCCCGGCACCGAGGTCGAGGTGGATGTCGACATCTACGGCGAGGACCTCGGCGGCGGCATGTACGGCCAGCAGAACAACCAGGCGACCTTCGAGATCGGGGACGCCGTGATCTCCAAGGTCGACGATTCGACCAAGCAGATCGTGATCGAGCGTAACGGCGAGGTCATCAAGACCATGCCCACCTCGATGGGTAAGGCCGGGACGCCGACCCCCAACGGCACGTACGTGATCGGCGAGAAGCACGCGTCGATGATCATGGACTCCTCGACCTATGGCGTGTCCGTCGATTCGGCGGATGGTTACCGCACCCCGGTGCAGTACGCGACGCGGATGTCCTACAGCGGCATCTTCATCCATGCCGCGCCGTGGTCGGTGTGGGCGCAGGGATCCCAGAACACCAGTCACGGCTGCCTCAATGTCACCACCGCCGATGCGAAGTGGTTCTACGACAACGCCAAGCGTGGTGACATCTTCGAGGTGTCCGGGACCGTCGGTGGCACGCTCCCCGGTTGGGATGGCCTGGGCGACTGGAACGTCCCGTGGGAGACCTGGAAGGCCGGCAACGCAGACCAGGGTGTCGCCTGACGCGCTCCAGCTGACGGATGTCAGCCGGCGTGCGAGAGTGCTCGCATGACCGTCGAGCGCGAGATCACCAGCATCACAGACCTGGCCCACGGCCGCCGTCTCAACCCGGCGGCCGTGGGCTGGTCCCGTTCTCCGGTGTTCCGCACCGCTATCTCCGGGTGGGGCCGCACCAAACGGTGGGAGTACTGGGGCATCGTCACCGACCGCTTCGTCGTGGGACTTACCGTCGCCGGGTTGGACTACCTCGCGAACTGCGCCGTGTACGTCCTGGACCGCAGCACAGGCGTGGAGACGGTCCGCAGTGGAATCCAGCCGTTCGGGGCCCCGGCCTTCGGCGACCAGCCGGGCGACGGCACCATCCACTTCGCGGCGGGTCTCGGGTCGACGCGAGTGGCGATCACGATCGTCGACGACGACAACGCCGCCGACACCGCCACCACGATCCGCGTGCGGGCGAAGGGGCTGCAGGTGGATCTGGCGGTCCGTCGACCACCCCACGACAGCCTCGGTGTGGTGGTGCCCTGGGGCGAGAAGCGCTTCCAGTACACGCTCAAGGATCTGGCCAACCCGGTCGGCGGCAGCGTGACGATCGACGGCCGACACCACTATCTGGGGGAGGGTTGGGCGGTCCTCGACCGGGGGCGTGGTCGCTGGCCGTACTCGAATGTGTGGAATTGGGGCGCGGGCAGCGGCGTGGTGGGCGACTCGGTCCGCGCGATCCAGGTCGGCGGGAAATGGACAGACGGTACCGGGTCGACCGAGAACGGGATCCTCGTGGACGGCCGGATGCACAAGCTCGGTGACGATCTCGAATGGACGTACGAGGCGGATTCGCCTACGTCGCGTTGGCGGGTGCGGGGCGAGCGCCTGGACGCTTCGCTGACGCCGTTCCATCTCCGCCGCGACATCACCGAGCTGGGCGTCCTGGCGGTGAAGACGCGGCAGGCCTTCGGCACCTGGAACGGCAGCGCGGTGCTGGACGATGTAGCTACCGTTTCGCTGAACGGGCTCGTGGGCTGGGCGGAGGAGTCTCGCAACAGGTGGTAACCGCTTGTCCTGCACGTGTAGTCGACGTGTCGCCCACGGCATCCCGTTGCCGTCGCACCGTGCCCCGCCACGTCCCGCCGCGGAGATTTCAGGGGGTTGACGCACCGTTGCGGAAACGGTTTCGTAACGACCGAGTAGGCTAAGCAAGGTTTCATCCCTGTGGGTGAGGCGAGGCCCGTGCGGATCGCCTTCCGGTCCCGGGGATCGGCGGGTCGCCTGGCCGTCTATCCACGGTGCGATCCGCGTGGATGCCCCTCGAGCAAAGCGGGAGAATGTGTATGCGCAACGCCTTCACGGTGCTGGGTCGTGACCTCAGGAGGATCCGCCGGGCACCGAAGTCGTGGGCCATCATCATCGGGCTGCTCGTGTTGCCTTCCCTGTACGCCTGGGTCAACATCGTGGCGTTCTGGGATCCCTATGGAAATGCTGATCACATCAAGGTCGCCATCGTCAATCAGGACGAGGGGGCGAGTACGGACCTCACCGGTGAGGTGAACGTCGGCGAGCAGGTGGTCGATCAACTCAAGACGAACGACCAGCTCGGGTGGCAGTTCATGGATCACGACGAGGCGATGGAGGCGGTCCGGTCCGGGTCGAGTTATGCCGCTATCGTCATGCCGCCGGAGTTCAGCCGTGACCTGCTGACCATCACGACCGGGGACTTCGTGCGACCGGAGCTCGAGTACTACACCAACGAGAAGGCGAACGCGATCGCCCCCAAGCTGACCGAGGTCGGCGCGTCGACACTGGATACCCAGATCAACTCGAACTTCATCGGCACGGTCGCGAAGACCCTCGCGCAGAAGGCCGAGCAGGCGGGGGTCGATGCGGGGGATTGGCTGATCGATTCCCGCAGCGAGACGCTGACGGCGCTGGACCAGGCTCTCGCCACGGTCCAGGCGGCTCGTATGAGTATGACCGAGCTGGACGGTGCGATCGGACCAGGTACTGAGGCCGTCGCCGATGCCAGGAGGGCCCTCGAGCGGGTCGACGCCACGATCGGTGATGTGACAGATGCGGCCACCGAGGCGCAGGACCTCGTCCACGAGGTGCAGCAGGACCTGGTCGACTTCTCCGGGACGTTGACAGACGCCTATGTCTCCGGCGCGACGAATATCACCGGTGCCACCTCTCGTCTGCGTGAGAGCGTCGGGCAGGTCTCCGGTGGTGCGGATGCCGCCCGGTCGGCGCTCGCCACGGCGCAGCGTGATGTGCAGGCCGTGATCGACGCCAACCAGGCGCTGCTCGGTGCGCTGCGGCCGCTCGCGGCGGCGGTCCCCGCCGGGGTGCCCCTCAAGGCCCAGATGGAGCAGGTGATCGGCGAGCTCGAGGCACAGACGGTCCGCGACCGGGAGCTCCTGGGCACGCTCGGAGCCGCGCAGTCCACCGCGTCGACGGTGTCCGACCAGACGGCTGCGGCGTCGGAGGCGATGAATGCGGTCGAGAGGTCGTCCGCCGCCTTGCAGAGCATGATGGCCGGCACTTTCCCGGGCCTCAACCAGTCCATGGCGTCGCTGTCCGCCAGTGTCGGCGCCTTCTCCACGGCCCTCGATTCGCAGCGGGTGCTCGTGGGCGAGGCCGTGGGCATGCTGACCGAACTCGAATCGCTACTCGGTGAGACCGGGACGGCCCTGTCCTCGCTGGACGGCAATCTCGAGGACGTGCAGTCGGACCTGGTCACCCTGCAGACCGACCTGAGCGCGATCACCGCTGCGGAGATCTGGGATCAGTTGAGCACGCTGACCTCACTCGATCCCGATTCGATCGCGGCGTTCATGACGGGGCCGGTGACGGTTCACGAGAACGATCTGTTCCCGGTCCCGGCGTACGGCTCGTCCATGGCGCCGCTGTTCACCAACCTGTCGTTGTGGATCGCCGGGTTCGTGCTGATGGTGTTGTTCAGGTTGGAGGTCGACACCGAGGACGTCGACGGGTTGACGGTGAGACAGGCGTACGTCGGCCGATGGTTGCTGTTCGCGGTGATGAACGTCATCCAGGCGCTGCTGGTAAGCATCGGCAACGTGGTGATCGGTGTCCAGACGGTCAACCCGGTGGTCTACGTGGCGACGTGTGTCTTCATCGGCCTCGCCTATATGTCGATCATCTACGCCCTGTCGGTGTCGTTCGGCTATATCGGCAAGGGCATCGCCGTGTTGCTGGTGATCATGCAGATTCCCGGAGCCTCCGGTATCTACCCGATCCAGATGATGCCGGACTTCTTCCGGTCGTTGTTCCCGTTCTTTCCCTTCACCTACGGCATCGACGCGATGCGCGAGACCATCGGCGGTTTCTACGGCCTGAACTATCTCCGGTATATGGCGGTTCTCGCTCTCTTCGCCGCGCTGGCATTCGCACTCGGCATCTTCCTACGTCGACGTCTCGGTAACTTCGCCCGCCTCTTCAACAGCAAGTTGGCCGACACCGGCCTGTTCCT
Source organism: Dietzia sp. NPDC055877 (assembly GCF_053615975.1). Lineage (NCBI taxonomy): Bacteria > Bacillati > Actinomycetota > Actinomycetes > Mycobacteriales > Dietziaceae > Dietzia > Dietzia sp. NPDC055877. The sequence continues at coordinate 312,014 of NZ_JBSHCV010000004.1, forward strand.
CAGCGAGGATGTGCAGATTCTGGGTTCGCGGCGCCGCCTCACACAGCTGGTGCGTGCCCTGACCGACCGGGAGCGGTTCCGGGCGGAAAACGCCCGACGCCGACGCTGGTTGGATATGAATCACAAGGTCGTGCAGCGCGGCGCACTGGTCGTCGGAGTGATCGGAACCGTGGCGCTCTTCGTGATCGGGGCCAGCTTCCCGGACGCGAAGGCCACCGTCCTCGGTCTGTGGGGCCTGCTCTGCCTGCTGGTGATGGCCACGATCGTGGCGGTCGAGTACATCAATCAGAGCGTCCTCTACGGCACAGAGGTCAGCAACCTTCCTGACGACGCGCTGAAGCGGGCGTTGGCGCAGGAGGAACTGGCGATCCGGCCGGGTGCCCGGCTCGATCAGATCGAGAAGCAGGGGCAGAACGCGTGAGCAACATCGTTACTCTGATCCGTCATGACTACAGGCAGGCCACTCGTAACGTCGTCTCCGCGGTGGTGCTGGTCGGCGTCATCCTGATCCCCTCCTTTTTCGCGTGGTTCAACGTGCTCTCCAGCTGGAAGCCGTTCGACAATGTGGACAACCTCAAGGTCGCGGTGGCCAGTGCGGATGAGGGGTTCGAGAGCAGTCTGTTCCCGATGCGGATGAACGTCGGCGAGCAGGTGGTGTCGCAGCTCCGGGCCAACAGCGACATCGACTGGCAGTTCGTCTCCGAGGACGACGCCATCGAGGGCACCAAGTCAGAGGAGTACTACGCAGCGATCGTGCTGCCGAAGGACTTCAGCCAGAAGATGATGACCTTCCTCTCCCCGAGAGCCACGCCGGTGGAGATCGACCTCTACGTGAACGAGAAGAAGAACGCACTCAACTCGCTGATCACAGGTGAGGCAGCCTCGGACGTCTCGACCCAGATCAACACCAGCTTCACGCAGACCCTCGACGAGGTCGGACTTGCGCTGGTGTCGTCCCTGGCCACTCATCTCGAGGACTCCGATGCGCAGGAGACCATCACAAGTCTCGAGTCGGCGGTCGGTCGGATCTCGATGCAAATGAACTCGGGAGCGGACACCGCAGAGGTCTTCGCGGGATTGCTCTCGTCCGGTGAGGCACTCCTGTCGAGTGCGGGCTCGCTCGCCTCGTCCTCATCCGGCGCCCTGCGCGACACCGCCGGTGCGATCGGCCAGGGTGCGGGAGCCGTGGGTTCGGCAGAAGACGTGCTCAGGCAGGCGTCGGAGCGACTGTCCACGGTGTTCGCGATGAATGCCGAGAGCTACGAGACCCTCCGCGCCGAGATCAATCGGATCTTCGGCAACGCCGCTACTGCGCCGTCCGGGGCCGGTCTCTCGCAGGCCTCAGGAATGGTGGATCAACAGGTCGCGGCGTACACGCAGCTCCGCGGTCAGTTGCGCGACCAGGCAGCGACGTCGGGCCTCGACCCGGTGACCAGGGACGCGGTGAACCTACTGGCGGACCAGGTCGATGGAGTGATCGCGCGCCAGGAAGCCCTCAAGCAGCGACTCGACGCGGCTGCGTCGCCCGCTGTCCAGGGCACGGTCGACCGCGGGGCGACGCGAGATGCGATCCTGCAGGACGTGGACGCGGCCCAGGCAGCGATCCTCGGTGCACGTGACCAGTACACGAATAGCCTGCGCCCGAAGCTCGAGAGCCTGGCGGCAGACCTGGCGTCGGTGCAGGATAATTTCGCCGGGATCGGTCAGGACCTGCGCGCGGCAGAACAGTCGTTGGCCGACGGCTCGGGTTCGTTGAGTGCCGGACTGGCGGACGGTGAGACCGCGGTGCGTCTGCTCGCGAGCGACCTCCGCGGCTCCGCGGAGACCTTCGCCGAGCTCGAGACCGCCCTCGGCGATGCCGCTAGTACCGGCGATCTGAGCGAGGTTCAGAAGATCATCGGTTCGAATCCGGCTGCCTTCGCCGCGGAGCTGGCCTCCCCGGTGAGCCTCGAGACGATCCCGGTGTTCAAGGTCGATAACTTCGGCTCGCAGATGGCGCCGTTGTACACGGTGCTCGGACTCTGGGTGGGGGCGCTGCTGCTCGCGGTGCTCATCCGCACTGAGATCGATCGTGACGCGCTACCGTCGCTCGCGAGGCCGCTGAAGCCGTGGCAGGAGTACTTCGGGCATTACGCGATCTTCGGTGGGCTCGCGTTCCTGCAGAGCACCATCCTGTTCGTGGGCCTCATCGGCTTCGTCGGGGTGCGACCGGCCCATCCGTTCCTGCTGATACTGGCCGGTTGGGTGATGTCGTTCGTCTTCTCGCTGATCACCTACACGCTCGTGTTGACGTTCGGTGAGGCGGGCAAGGCGATCGGCGTCCTTCTTCTGGTCGTGCAGATCTCCGCTGGCGGTGGAGCGTATCCGTTGTCGGTCCTGCCGCAGTGGTTCCAGGGCATCAGTCCGTTCGTCCCGGTGTCGCATGCGACGAACGCGGTTCGCGCGGCCATCGGCGGGATCTACGAGGCCGATTATTGGAAGGCTCTCGGCTGGTTGCTCCTGTTCACTGTGCCGTTCCTGTTCATCGGACTCGTGTTGCGCCTGGCGGTGAGGAAGTTCAACGACGACCTGAACTCCTCACTGGAGGGCACCAAGCTCATGAGCGTGTGATCGAATTCCGCACTGGTATCAACTGACGAGATCAGCCGCCTCATTCGGGGCGGCTGATCTCGTATTTCAGGCCGGCGCCCGCACTCGGGTGTCGGCGGAAAAAAGAAGGGTCAGGTGGGAACTTCCTCCAAGGGCGGACCCTTGGAGGAAGTTCCCACCTGACCCGGGTGGGGTGGCTGACGGGGCTCGAACCCGCGACATCCAGAATCACAATCTGGTGCTCTACCAGCTGAACTACAGCCACCATCGCCGTCCTCGCGGACAGCGTCATCGACCTTACCCTGAGGGGGGTCGAGTCGGGAAATCGGCTGGTGGGCCGTCAGCCGACCGGGGACAGCCCGGCCGCCGCCTGCTTGACCTCGTCGGTGGTGGGGCCGGGCTGGGACACGAACGCAGTCGAGCGGTAGTACTGCAACTCACGGATCGATTCCTTGATGTCCGCCAGCGCGCGGTGCGACATGCCCTTCTCGGGCTGGCCGAAGTAGATGCGCGGGTACCAGCGCTTGCACAGTTCCTTGATGGAGCTGACGTCGATCATCCGGTAGTGGAGGTAGCTGTTGAGCTCCGGCATGTCCCGGGCGATGAACCCGCGGTCGGTAGCGATCGAGTTGCCGGCCAGGGGAGCGGAGCCGCCCACGGGCACCCACTGGCGCACGTAGTCCAGCACCGCCTTCTCGGCCTCGGCCAGCGTCACGGTGGATTCGCGGATCTCCTCGGTCAGGCCGGAGGAGGCGTGCATATCGCGGACCACGGGCAGCATCGCGTCGAGCTTGGTATCAGGGGCGTGGATGACGATGTCCACGCCCTCGCCCAGGATGTTGAGCTCGGAATCGGTGACCAGCGCAGCGATCTCCACCAGCGCGTCGGAGCCGGTGTCCAGGCCGGTCATCTCACAGTCGATCCAGACGATCCGGTCGTTCTTGGACTCCTGGTGGGGCGTGGACGCGGACGACGGACTTGACGGCTGGGAAGAGGTCGATTCTGGCATTATTCGACTATATCCGCCGACCACGGACGTCCCTCGTCGTGCAGCAGCTCGACGACCGTGTCTCCGCTCAGCTCGCCTGTCCGAGGACGACCGGCCCGCGCGCCCCCGCAGGTCAATCGCAATCGGACAGGCCGATCGTCGGCCGGCAGGTGAATCGGGCCCCCAGGGCCGATCATGCCTCGGCCTGGCCCTCGCCGAGCTTGGCGTAGAAGCGACCCACGACGGGCGCCATGATCCCGCGCGGCGTGTAGTTGCCGGCCACGGACATGACCTGCCCGAGCGGCCCCGGCACGACACGCATCTTGTTGCGCGCGAGGGCGTCGAGCGACACCCGGGCCGTGTAGGCGGTGTCCACCCAGAGACGGTCGGGAACCAGGCGGTCGACGAAGGTCTTGTCCTCCTCGGCGATCTCCTCGGTGCGCACCGGGCCGGGCGCCAGCAGCGTGACGTTGACGCCGGAGCCCTTGAGTTCGCCGCGCAGCGATTCGGAGAAGGTGTTGAGGAACGCCTTGCTGGCCGCGTAGGTGGCGTTGTTGGGGACGGGCATGTTACCCGCGGCCGAGCCGACGTTGAGGATGGCGCCGGAATGCCGCGCGACCATCCCCGGCAGCACCGCCAGCACGAGGTCGTGGCAGGCCACGGCGTTGACCTGAACCTGGTGCTTCTCGTACTGCGGGTCGAGTGAGGCGATGGGCCCGAAGGTGGCGATGCCGGCGTTGTTGCACAGGATCGAGATCTCGCGCCCGGCCAGCTCGTCGAGCAGCGGCTGCCGCGCGGCGGGGTCCGCGAGATCGCAGGAGCGCACCTCGACGGACACGGTGAACTCGGTCTCGAGCCGGGTCTTGAGCTCCTCGAGCACCTCGCCGCGCCGCGCCACCACGATGAGCGAATGCCCGCGGCGGGCGAGTTCGGTGGCCAGTGCCATGCCGATGCCGGAGGAGGCGCCGGTCACGACGGCACGGTTCGACGCGGTGGGCAGGGGCAGCGACATGGTGCGTCCTCGGTTCTCAGGAATGTGCGGGGCAGTGCCCGAGCGTACCGCCAAAGCCCCGTCCCGCCGGATAGCGTGGCCCCTGTGAATCAATCGAAGCCCGCAGGTTCGTCGCCGGTGAACGCGCACTCCGCCGCTGCCTCGTCGTCGTCGACTCGCCCCCACGCAGCGACCCGCGGTCAGGTCTTCGCGTGGGCGATGTGGGACTGGGGTTCGGCCGCGTTCAACGCGGTGATCGTCACCTTCGTGTTCTCGGTCTACCTCACCGATTCGGTCGGAAAGGACCTGGCGGAGCCGTTCTCGGCCGCGACGTGGCTGTCGATCGCGATCGCAATGGCGGGCCTGGTCATCGCGCTCACCGCGCCGGTGATGGGGCAGCGTGCCGACCGCGGCGGGCGTCGGCGCCGGTCGTTGGCCCTGTGGACGTACCTGACGATCGCGCTCACCGCGCTGATGTTCCTCGTCGACTCGGGCTCGCCCCATCCGTGGTTCTGGGTGGGACTGGTGCTGCTGGCGGTCGGATCCATCACCTTCGAGTTCGCCGAGGTCTCATACTTCGCCATGCTGCGGCAGGTGTCCACGCCGGCCACTGTCGGTCGGGTGTCCGGCTTCGGCTGGGCGATGGGCTACTTCGGCGGCATCTTCCTCCTGCTCGCCGCGTTCCTCGGTTTCATCTCCGGCGAGGGCGACGAGCGTGGCCTGCTCGGTATCCCGGTCGACGGCGGCCTCAACGTGCGGATGGTGTGCCTGGTCGCCGCCGTGTGGTTCGCGGTGTTCGCGCTGCCGGTGCTGTTGACTGTGCCCGAGAACCGACCGAAGGAGAGGAACGACGACGACAACGACGCCAACTCCGGCTTCCTCGAGTCGTATCGCGTCCTCTGGGCCGATCTGAAGGCGCTGTGGGCGCGCGATCCGCGGACGGTGAAGTTCCTCATCGCCAGCGCGATCTTCCGGGACGGGCTCGCGGGTGTGTTCACCTTCGGGGCGATCCTCGCGGTGACCGTGTACGGGCTGGCGCCTGGAGACGTGCTGATCTTCGGAGTGGCGGCGAACGTGGTGGCGGCGCTCGGGGCGGTGGCGGCCGGTTACCTCGACGACCGGGTCGGGCCCAAGGCCGTGATCGTCGGCTCGCTGGTGGCGATGCTGGTGACCATGGCCGTGCTGTTGTTCGTCGACGGCACCGCCATGTTCTGGATCTTCGGTCTGCTCATGTGTCTGTTCGTGGGGCCGGCGCAGTCGGCGTCGCGCTCGTTCCTCGCCCGCCTGGTCCCGCCCGAAAGTGACGGTCAGATGTTCGGGCTCTACGCCACCACCGGGCGCGCGGTCTCGTTCCTCGCGCCTGCCCTGTTCGGGCTGTTCACCTGGGCGTTCAGCGCCGACCGGGCGGGTATCGCCGGGATCGCGCTCGTGCTGCTGGTGGGGTTGCTCCTGCTGCTACCGGTACGTACCCCGACCAGTGTCGAGACCTCGGAGCACTGGGCCGAGGACCCCTCGACGCCGTCGGCCTGACAGTGCGCCGCCTCGTCTGGCCTGCCGCTGCCAGGGCCAGCGAATGTCAGTCGAGGTCGTCGAGGCGGGCGAAGACAGCGGCGGCGTCGTCGACGATGTCGGAGAAGCCAGCGGCGCGGAGTTCGTCGTCGCCGATCCCGCCGGTGCGCACCGCGATCGAGCGGATGCCGAGCTTGGTGGCGGCGATCGCGTCCCAGGTGGCGTCGCCGACCATGACAGCATCTGAGGCGTCGACACCCGAGCGCTCCAATGCGATCGCCACGATGGTCGGATCCGGTTTGGCCTGGTCCACGTCCTCGCCCGTGGTCACGGCGTCCACGAGCTCGTCCACGTCCAGCAGTGCGCGTGCCTCGCGGAACTCCGACGGCGGAGCGGATGTGGCGAGCACAGTGATCCATCCGCGCTCACTGGCCGCGCGCACGAGATCGCGGGCCCCCGGAAGCAGGCGCAACGATTCAGCGGCCTCGGCGTAATACCGGCTGTGCAGATCCTTGGCCCGGCTCGCTACGCGGTCGCGTTCCTCGTCGTCGTCGACCCCCGCCGCCTCGAGCAGCTCCGCGACCAGGGTTCCACCGTCCTTGCCGATCCGACGATGAACCTCGACGTGGGGGACCGTTGCGCCCGCCTCGTCGAGGGCACGGTGCCACGTCGACACGTGCACGTACGTGGAGTCGACCAGGGTGCCGTCGACATCAAGGAGGAGAGCGCGGCGACCCGCGCCCCGGGACCCGGTGGGCGCTGACTCTGACATGTCACGACCGTGCCTCCGTGCGGGGCCGCTGGCAACCGGTGGAGGACTGGTTCGGCGGCGACGTTGCCGCGAGCGGCATCCGAGCTGGATCAGTGCCGACCGGTGGCAGGGGACCGGCGGCGCGCGCACGCTCGGGACATGACACGTTTCGGCTACACCCTCATGACCGAACAGTCCGGCCCAAAGGAGCTCGTGCGCTATGCCGCGGCCGCCGAACAGGCGGGATTCGATTTCGAGGTGGCGTCCGACCACTACTTCCCGTGGCTGTCCTCGCAAGGACACGCTCCGTACGTCTGGAGCGTGCTCGGGGCAGTCGCGCACGTGACCGAGCGCGTGGACCTGTGCACCTACGTGACGTGCCCGATTCTGCGGTACCACCCGGCCGTGGTGGCGCAGAAGGCCGCGACCGTGCAGATCCTCGCCGACGGACGGTTCATGCTCGGGATCGGCTCCGGCGAGAACCTCAACGAACATGTGGTGGGTCAGGGGTGGCCTGCGCTGGATGAGCGGCACGAGATGACCGTCGAGGCGTTGGAGATCATCCGCGAACTGTTCGACGGCGGTCTCGTCACCTACTCGGGCGAGCACTACCGCGTCGATTCGGCCCGCCTGTGGGACCTGCCCGAGAAGCGTGTGCCGATCGGGGTAGCCGCGGGCGGGGAGAAGGCGCTCGAACGGTTGGCGCCGCTGGCCGATCACCTCATCGCCACCGAACCCGAGGCCGCGTACATCGAGGGATGGAACGCGATGGAGCAGCGGCCGAAGATCGGGGACGGCGCACGGGCGATTGCCCAGATCCCGATCAGTTGGGATCCGGACTCCGAGAAGGCGGCGGTCGAGCGAGCGCACGACCAATTCCGGTGGTTCGCTGGCGGGTGGGCGGCCAACGCCGATCTGCCCACGACTGCCGGGTTCGCCGCGGCGACGAAGTTCGTGCGGCCCGAGGACGTTGCGGACCAGCTGGCCTGCGGGCCGGATCTCGATGCGATCGTGGAGAAGGTGCGGCCGTACTGGGAGGCGGGGTACACCGATATCGCGCTGATCCAGATCGGTGACTCGACGCTGGACCGGTTCCTGGCCGAGGCGGCGGACCCGCTGCTCGCGCGGTTGCGGGAGGCGTCGGTCTGACCGCAGGCTCCGTCGACAAGAGGGTTCCGCGCACTCCTCACTCGACCGATGTGCGCTGAACGCTCTTCGCGATGGCGACGGCGATGGCGACGGCAGTCGCGCCCCCGAGAGGATTCGAACCCCTGACCAGCCGGGTAGAAACCAGTTCTGGG